>NZ_BAAHAR010000020.1:0-130514 GCF_054777395.1 Nocardiopsis oceani | reverse complement strand
TTGGTGAAGGGCTGTTCTTTGGCGAGAACTCTTCTACCAGGGGCCTTACGTCTGTTCTAGGGCGGGCGGGTGGACAGGCACTGCAAGGCATCACACTGAGTCACGACAGCTTGCCCGGAAAGGCTCAGTGCCCATGGGCAGCCCGACGACCGCTATGTGGGGGGATTTCCATGGGGACCAGCCGTACACCTACACGGAGTACACCTTCGTGAGTGTGGACGAGGGGGTGGAGCTGGAGGTGCCGGAGCCCGAGGAGATCGCCGCCTGGGACGAGTAGGGCGCTCCTGGAGCGTATCCGGAAGAAGGAGGGAGTACGGGGGTTTTCCTCCGTTGATGGGAGGACGGGTTCTTGCGCACTACTACCCGAATGGGGTCAGGTCGAGGTTGACGAGGGGATGATCCGATCTTTGGTGTCTGGGCGGGGTAAGTCCTGTGCCGCGGAGAGAACGCGGTGGTTGGCGAGGATCGCGTTGAATGCCCCCTTACTCTTCGGGGCAATGGCCGAATCAGGCCAGGCGGGGGATTCTGTTCCACCCCCGATTGGTGTTAAGTTTTATGCGGTCCGCCCTGGCGGGTGGCTCGGCGGGGAACGGTTCCATTCGTTCCCCTCCATACACGATCCATTCGTTACGGCGCCCGCACAAATCCGGCATATGCTGTGCCGGAACGGCCGGAAGGCCGAAGCGGAACGACGGGGCAGAAAAGGGCTACTGGGGAGGGTCCGTTTTCTGCTGGTTCCGTGGCCTCGGCGATCCGGTGAGGTGCCCTGGTCCGGGTCGGGGTGTCCATGAGGGGAGACACCCGGTCCCTGGGGTGTGCGGCGGAGTGAGGTCACGCCCTCCGTCGCACACCGAATCATCACCCCCGGACGCGTCCGGACTCCGCACCCGACCCCTCCTGCCAGCACGGGGTTCCCGCCCGAGCACTGCCGGTGAGCGAAACCGGGCGGAGATGTCCGGACCGGAGAGCGGCGCGCAGTCTGACTGAAGCAGCCTGACTGAAATGGCCGGTTCCGGGCAGGGTTACGGGCTGGGATTCAGCCATGGGACCGGGTAGTCCGTAGCACAATGTGCCTTTGACACGCATCACACCATGCGGGGCCGCCCGAGAGAGCGAGGGGCGCGCCCATCCCCCGGTTTGGAGAGGTCACACGTGAAGATCGGCGACGAACTCGGCGGATACGAGCTCCTGGAAGTCATCGGCAGGGGAGGGTTCGGGACGGTCTACCTGGGGCGCGGCGCCGACGGTGCGCTCGGCGCGGTCAAGGTGCTGCACCACCACTACGCCGACAGCCCCCAGTTCCGGGCGCGGTTCCGGGCCGAGGTCGAGAACAGCATGAAGGTCTCCGAGTTCTGCATCGCCCGGGTCCTCGACGCAGACCCCGAAGGCAGCCCGCCCTGGGTGGTGACCGAGTACGTCGAGGGCCCGACCCTGCGGCAGACCGTGCAGGACCCCGGGCCCGACGGCGGACCACGGTCCGAGGGCGACCTCTACCGGACCGCGGTCTCCACGGCCACGGCGCTCACCGCCATCCACGCCTCGGGGGTGGTGCACCGCGACTTCACGCCCTCCAACATCATGGTCACCCCCGACGGCATCCGGGTGATCGACTTCGGGATCGCCCGCGCCCTGGAGAACAGCCCCGTCTCCGCGAGCGCGCTGCTCGGCACCCCCAAGTACATGGCGCCCGAACAGTTCCTCGGTACCCAGGTCAGCCCGGCCATCGACGTGTTCGCGTGGGGTTCGGTGATCGCCTTCGCCGGGACCGGAAGGGACGCCTTCGCGGGGGAGAACCTCGCGGTGACCCTGCGGAAGGTGCTGTTCGAGAAGCCGGACCTGAGCGGACTGCCCGACAGCCTCGGGGCGATCGTGCGCTGGTGCCTGTACAAGGACCCGGAGGTACGGCCGAGCGCGAACCAGCTCCTGGCTTCACTGCTCGGGGTGGAGGAACCGGGTCATGAGGGAGCGGTTGGGGGGATATCCGGTCAGGGGATCTCCGGCGACTCCGGGACCGTGGACGGCCTGGACGGTCTGGGCGGCACCGGTATTACGGCGAGTACCGGTGGTCCTGACGGCGCGGGAGCCGGTCCTTACGGCACGTGGCCGAACGGGGCCGACGCCAAGACGGACCTGCTGGCGATGGGGGTGCGGGTCGGGCAGGGCAGCGGACCCATCGACCTGTCCGGCCTGCCCACGTTCGCCCACACGCCGACCGACCGGGACGAGCTCTTCCTGATCGGCGGTGAGTCCTACTCCAATGCCAACGCGCTCGCCAAGGGGATCCAGCGCGACTGGGAGAAGGCGCACGCCCTCCTGCGGAACGCGCCCCTGCGCCAGGACCTGCTGCGCTGGCTGCCGGAGGAAGAGGAGCAGGCGCGGCGGATCGTGGAGCAGCTGCCCGAGGACTGGGGCGGCGCGGACGTGCAGGCGGCCCATCTCATCGCGGAACTCCGCCCGGAGCTCCCGCCGCTCTTCCGCGACCTCGACCTGTCGTGGGGTGCGCTCTTCGGTACCCGCGCCGGGCGGGCCTGGCCGTACCGGGGCAAGGACCACCAGAGGCTCATCCACCTGGTGACGAGGCGGAACCTGCTGGATCCGTTCAGCCGGCACGACTGCGTCCAGAGCGACCACGACTGCCGCCCGGGGCACGGCTGCGGACACTACATGCGGGTCGCCCGCCAGACCGCGGTGATGTTGGAGTACCTGCGCAAGTGCGAGGCATGGCTGCGGCAGATCGGCCGGGACCTCGACATCGGGCCCAGCGAGATCTCCCCGGACACCAAGGGGGACATGGTGCACACCCTCGCCACCCATACCCTGGCCCGCGCGGGGGAGCGGGCCGACACGGAAGCGGCGGCGGAGCTCGCCGACTGGGCGGCCGAGGGGGTCGCAGAGGACCGGGTGCGGGAGCAGGTGCGCAGGGTCGTTCTAGACGCCGAGGAGCCCTGGCCGGCCGCAGTCGCCGTCCGCGCCTACGCGGGCGACTTCCGGGAGCTCGCCGAGCGGTTGGCCGAACTCGACCGGTACGTGGACGACCAGCCGGAGACCGAGCAGGTGGAGGCCGAACGCGAGCGGCTCACCAAGAAGCTGGAGCAGTTGAAGCACCGCGACCCCAAGCTGCTGGTGTGGATGGCCTACGGGGTCGCCGGGGTGCTGGCGGTTCTGGCGGTCGTCTTCGGGGTCCTCTACTGGGACGACCTGGCGCTGCTGGCGCTGGTGCTGGGGGTGGCCGGGGCTCTGTTCGGCGGGATCGGTGTGGCCCTGGCCCGCGACCACGAGCGCAGCCTGAGGCTCGCGCGCCAGCGCTTGGCGGAGCTTCCCGAGGAGCGCGAGGCACCGACCGGGGGTTCGACGGGCGACCTGGGTCCGGAGGAAACGGTGGAGCGGGTCGGCAGCCAGCTCTCGGACTTCCCGGGGTGAGTGCCGACCGCCCGACGCCGTTACCGCCGAGACATACGTACCGGATGCGTCCCGGTCTGCCCGTGTTCGGCGAGAACCCCGCTTGCTGCCCGATCAGGTGATGACGAGGTCCGCACGGTCCAGGCTCATTCGGCCCGGGACCGCCCCGTCAGCTCTGAGGGAGATGGTCGAGGTGTCGGTGGCTGGGTGGTCACGCATCTCGGGGAACCAGAGACGGTTTTGGTCAACAAGGACAAGACGGTGATCGATAGTCCCGACCGTGGCGAAGACCTTTTCCAGGGGCTGGGAGAGGGCAAGCCCCCGGCTGGCGAGCTCACCGACAGTGGCTTCGACGTCGGCGACCCCGATACCGACCTCTGCTATGCCCAAAGGTGCTGGTGGCCCGCCGGTTCCACCGTGTCCGCGGTGAGTTTCATGGGCGATGTACTCCAGGATCAGCCCTTCAGGAGCGTTGAAATAGACAGAGTGGCTGTTCAACGACGCGGAGTAGACCACGCTTGAGCCGTTGGAAGGTGAGATGTCCACCCGTTCGGCCAGGAATGCGTGGGCCTGATCGAAGTCCTCAGGGGCGATGGAGAAGGCCAGGTGATGGGCGCCTGCGAACTGGTCTCGCTGTTCGTAGCGCACGGTGCCGGTGCCGACCTCGACTTCGATGGCGGTGTCGCTGATCCGGTCTACCGGTAGCAGCAGAGTGTCTCGGTGGAAACGCTCCAGCGCGTCCAGATCGGTTGTTCCGACAGTGACGTGGGTCAGCAGCATGTCTTCTCCTTGCCTTTGCACAGTTGAATTCGGATGCGTTCGCCGTTAGCTTTGCAGGCGTGCTAGTTCCTCTGGTGGGGGGCTCAATTCAAGGACTAATTTCCGGTGATTCTGTACGGCCTAGATGCCGGCGCGCAACGAGTGTCACGGTGCGGACTCCATGCTTAGCTCATGCGCTCTCTGCCACTTCTTTCTGTCCGTGCCGGCCCGGTTCCTAAGGGGTTGACGTCACGATAGAACCTCAACTCAAGTTGAGGTCAAGAGTGAATTCCAGATCGAAATGCACAGTGCATGACTGAGATGCCAGTGGAGCCAGAATGGCCTCAGTGTCGGTGAAGCCGCTGCTCGAATCGGGTGTTCGAGGTGGGTGCTCGCAGTGGGGCGCGCAGTGGGGCGCGCAGTGGGTGTTCGCAGCGGAGCTGCCGTCTCTAGGGTGATAGTGCATTTCTATGACACCACCCCAGGGTCGGTGCCGACTTCCGATGAGCCACGCAGAAGCCGGACGTTCGGGATTCTGAGCGGTGCAGGCCCGTACTGGAGTTGCGCTTCTGGTTTGTTGTGATACCCGCGTTGCTTGTCTGGGGCAGTGGAGCTGTTGGGTTCGCACTTGGTGAACCCGTCTGAACACCGACCAGGACAACCGATGATGTTGCTGGGGGTTACCTTGCTGGGTTGGGGTGTCCTCCTTTCCCGCCGCCCGATTGTGGCGGGAAAGGAGGGAACCGTCAACCAACAGAGAAAGCACAGCTGAAAGCTGGATCTCCTCGACGAGAGGGCAGTGTGCTTGGCGGGCTGACAGCGGGCCCGTTCTGCGAACTGGGGGATGAAGAGGCCTCGTTCTGAGCGCGGGTCCTACTGCGAATGATGCACCACCGGGCACTGTCACACGGTTGTGCGGTCGTCATTGCAGAGGGCTTCCGCCGCAGGAGGTCTCCGGGCCGGTGTCCAGTCCGACGCCGTGGCGTCGCTCCAGCAGGACGGTGTCGCGCCAGCGGCCGTGGTGTTGGGCGATGCGCTCGCGTACGCCCACGGTTCGGAAGCCCGCCTGGTGGTGCAGGGCCAGGCTGGCGCGGTTCTCGGGGAAGACCGAGGTCTGGAGCGTCCACAGCCCGCCCGTGTCGGCCTCGGTGACCTGGCGGTAGAGCAGGGCCTTGCCCGCGCCGCGTCCACGGGCGTCTTCGGCGACGTAGACCGAGGTCTCGGCCACCCCCGCGTAGACCGCCCGGTCGGAGACCGGCGAGGCGGCGGCCCAGCCCACGACGGTCCCGTCTGCTTCGGCGACCCACTGGTGTCCCGGCAGCCACTTAGTCCGGAGGTCTCCCGCCTCGGGTACCTCGGTCTCGAAGGTGGCGTGGCCGGTGGCGATGCCCTGGGCGTAGATCTTCCGCACCGCGTCCAGGTCCGTGTCGGCCATGGCGCGCGTGGTGACGTCGGCGGGCAGGTCGGTGGGGCAGCAGGGGCGTGCGTTGACCATGCCCATCACCGCGTCGGCGGCGTGGGGCAGGCCGGTGCAGCAGTTGGGGTTGACGGCGACCCGCGTGGAGGTGCCCACCTTGGTGAGGGTCACGAACCCCACGTCGGCGAGTTTGCGCAGGTGGTGGGAGACGGTGGGCTGTCGGACGTCCACCGCCTCGGCCAGCGCTCCCACGCTGACCGGCCCCGGGGTGGTGGCGATGGCGTGCAGGAGCTGGACGCGCACGGGTTCGGCCAGGCAGGCGAACCAGGCGGCGTAGGTCTCGGCGTCGGGTTGGGGCAGTGCGGGTGCGGTGGGCTCGGGTCGTGTCGCGGTCATACCTCATTTTATCGATGACGATCTATGGTTGCTTCCATCGGTGGGCATCGATAGAGTCCCGAATGATTGATTCGCATCGATGAAAGGGGTGTGCCATGGCCGACGAGCTTCCCGTGGTGGTGATCGGGGCGGGTCCCACAGGACTGGCGGCGGCAGCGGAACTCGTGGCTCAGGACGTTCCGGTCCTGGTCCTGGAACGGGGGGACCGGGCCGGGGCAGCGGTGTCCGAGTGGGGGCACGTGCGGCTGTTCTCGATGTGGCGCGACCTGGTCGCCCCGGTCGCGGAGAAACTGCTCTCTGCCGCTGGCTGGCGGCGCCCGGACGACGACGGGTACCCGACCGGACGTGAGTGGGTCGAGAGCTACCTCGCTCCCTTGGCCGAGACCCTCGGCGAGCGCGTGCGCTTCGGTGCGGAGGTCGCCGGGGTGAGCCGTCGAGGACGGGACCGGGTCGTGGACGCCGACCGCGAGGAACAGCCCTTCACCGTGCGCGTGCGGACCCGTGACGGCGAGGAGCGGCTGTCGGCCCGCGCGGTCGTGGACGCCTCCGGCACCTGGGGCGCACCCAACCCGGTCGGGGGTGACGGCCTGCCCGCCCTGGGCGAGAGCGCCGCGGCCGACCGGATCACCTACCGGATCCCCGACCTGAGTGCCGGGAAGACCCGCATGCGCTACGCCGGGCGGACCACCGCCGTGGTCGGGCGCGGGCATTCGGCGTTGACCGCGCTGGTGGCGTTGGCTTCACTGGCCAAGGAGAACCGGGGGACGAAGGCGGTGTGGGTGCTGCGGCGCGAAGAGCTCGGGGACGCGTTCGGCGGGGGCGCGGACGACCAGCTCGCCGAACGGGGCGCGCTCGGTCAGCGCGCCCGCGCGGCTGTCGAAGCGGGGGAAGTCGAGGTGGTGACCGGGTTCCGCGCCGCTGAGGTGCGACGGGTGGACGGCCGTCTGCTCCTGGTGGACGACGCTGGCCGGGAACTGGGGCCGGTGGATGAGATGGTGGCCCTGACCGGGTTCCGCCCCGACCTGTCCTGGCTGTCCGAGGTCCGGCTCGGCCTGGACCCCGCACTCCAGGCACCGGTGGAGCTGGCCCCGCTCATCGACCCCAACCAGCACTCGTGCGGAACCGTCTACCCGCACGGTGCGGCAGAGCTCGCCCATCCGGAGGAGGGGTTCTTCTTGGCGGGGATGAAGTCCTACGGGCGGGCCCCGACCTTCTTGGCGCTGACCGGATACGAGCAGGTGCGCAGCATCGCCGCGCGGCTGGCCGGGGACCCGGAGTCCGCGGCCCGTGTGGGGCTGGTCCTGCCCGAGACCGGGGTGTGCTCCGGGGCCGGCGTTCCGGAGCCGATCCCGTGACGTCCGAGTCCGGCCAGGCCTCGAGCGCGCCCGCCCCCACGGTGGCCGGGGCGCTCCGGGGCCTGGTCGCCCTGTGCATCACCATCACCACCGGCTACGGGGTGCTGTTCTACGCCTTTCCCGTGCTGGCGCCCAGTATCAGCAACGACACCGGGTGGCCGCTGACCACTGTGACCGCGCTGTTCTCCGCGTCCCAGGTCATCGCGGGGCTGGTGGGGATTCCGGTGGGGCGCTGGATCCAGGCCCGGGGCCCGCGTCCGGCGATGACGGCGTCGGCCGTGCTGGCGGTTCCCGCCGTCGTGGCCATCGCCCTGGCCCCGGACCTGTGGGTCTTCACCGCCGCCTGGCTGGTGGCGGGGACGGCGATGGCCGGGCTGTTCTACCCGCCGGCGTTCGCTGCCCTGACGCACTGGTACCGGGAGCGGAAGGTGCGGGCCCTGACCGCCCTGACCCTGGTCGCCGGGCTGTCCAGCACCATCTTCGCCCCGTTGGCCGCGGCCTTGGAAGGTTCCTGGGGGTGGCGGGGCGCCTACCTGGTGCTCGCGGTCGTTCTGCTGGTCGTGGTGGTGCCCTTGCACGCCTTCGCCCTGCCACGGGAGTGGTCTCCCGGCGGCGGCAGGGTGCCGAAGGGCCGCGGAGGGCGTGAGCGTGCGGTGTTGCGCAGCCGGGCGTTCTGGGCCGTGACGGCCGCCCTCACCCTGGGTTCCTTCACCGTCTACGCGGTGGTGGTGAACCTGGTCCCCCTACTGGCGGAACGGGGCTTCGGTACGACGGAGGCGGCCTGGGCCCTGGGCGTGGGCGGGGTGGGCCAAGTCCTCGGCCGCCTGGTCTACGCCCCCGTGGAACGGGTGACCGGTCCGGTGCTGCGCGCCGTGGCCGTGCTGGCGGCCTGCGCGGCCACCACCCTCCTCCTGGCCGCGGTGTCGGGCCCCTTGGCGCTGGTCCTGGTCGTCGCGGTGCTGGCGGGCATGGCCCGGGGCATCCTCACGCTCCTCCAGGCCACCGCCGTCTCCGACCGCTGGGGCACCAAGCACTACGCCACCCTCAACGCCGTGATGCACACGCCGCTCATGTTGGCGATCGCGCTCGCCCCGTGGGCGGGCACGGCGCTGGCCGGACCCCTGGGCGGTTACACGGAGGCGTTCGTGGCGCTGGGGGCGCTGGCCGCCCTCGGCGCTCTGTTCGGTCTGGCCACCCGCACCGGGAGCACGCGGGGCCGGGACGCCACCCACCCCTGAACTTCCCCCTCCGGAACATCCCCCTCTTGAACAGCCTGCGCGTGCCGCGACGGCCGTGTTGGCGCGAGCACGAAGGAGTCCCTGCCATGGAAGAAGTCCCCCTCACCGTCATCGGCGCCGGTCAAGCGGGCCTTGCCGCCGCCTGGGCCGCCCGCCGCCGTGGCGTGCGCCCTCTGGTCCTGGAGGCGGCCGACCAGCCGGGCGGTTCCTGGTCGCGGTACTACGACAGCCTGATCCTGTTCTCTCCGGCGCGCTTCTCCGCGCTGCCGGGGCGTGCGATGCCGGGTGACCCGGAGCGCTACCCCGCTCGCGACGAGGTGGTGGCGTACCTGCGCGACTACGCTTCTCGGCTGGACGCGGACCTGCGCTGCGGGAGCAGGGTGGAGCGGGTCGAGCGGGACCGGGGCGGGTTCGTCCTCACCACCGAGGACGGCTCCCAAGTGCGTTCCGCGGCGGTGGTCTCGGCCACCGGCGGCTTCACCCGGCCGCACCACCCCGCGTTGCCGGGGCTGGCGGGCTTCACCGGGACCGTGCTGCACACGGCCCAGTACCGTATCCCCGAGCCCTTCGCCGGGCAGCGCGTCGTGGTGGTCGGCGGCGGCAACTCCGGGGTGCAGATCGCCGCGGAAGTCGCCGGGGTGGCCCGGGTGAGCCTGGCCACCAGAGCCCCGGTGGCCTGGGCGAACCAGCGCCCCCTGGGCAAGGACATCCACTGGTGGTTCACCCGCAGCGGGCTGGACGCCGCACCCTTGGGCGAGGTGTGGGCCAAGGGCCCGACCCTGGTCAACGACGACGGCCGCTATCGTGCGGCCTTCGGCACGGGCAACCCCGATCGGCGCGAGCTGTTCACCGGCCTGGACGGTGCCAAGGTGACCTGGGCCGACGGCACCGCGGAGGAGGCCGACACCCTGATCCTGGCCACCGGTTACCGCCCCGCTGTGACCCACCTCGCGCAGGTCGGAGCGCTCGACGCTCAAGGGCGACCGCTGCACCGGGGCGGCATGTCCACCACGGTCCTCGGGCTGGGTTACGTGGGCCTGGAGTTCCAGCGCAGCTTCTCCTCGGCCACCCTGCGCGGGGTCGGCCGCGATGCCCGCCGCGTGGTGCGCCGGCTTCTCGCCGGAGCACGGCGTTGACGCGAGCGCGCGCACGCTCACAGGTCCGTTCGACCGGTTCACCGCGGGGCGGTCCGCTCCGCACGCGGTGAGCGCACCCGCACCAGTTGGGCGAGCAGGGCCAGCACGGGCAGTTCCAGGAGAGGGCCGATCACCAGGGCGACCGCGATCAAAGGGCGGTCGGGGAAGGCCGCGACCGCGATCGCCAACGCGATGGGCGAGTTGCGGGCGGTGGCCACCATAGTCAGGGTCACCCTCTGGTCCGCGGGAAGGCGCAGCAGGCGGGACAGACCGATGGACACCAGGGGCAGCAGGACGAAGAAGACGGCCAGCGGTGCGAGCAGGGCGAGCAGGTCGCCGATGTGGGCCAGGACGGTGCGGGCCTGCCAGGCGAACATCGCGAACACGGCCGCGTACAGCAGCGGCAGCACCAGGCGTCCGGCCGGGCCGGTGACGTACCGTTCGCGCCAGTCCGCGCCCTTGAAACGCGCCGAGGCCCACCGCAGCACCAGGGCCAGCACCAGCGGCACCACGAGCACGAGCAGGACCGACTCGACCAGGGTGGCACCGTCGACCATGGCGGCCTGCCCGCCCAGCAGCAGCACGTACACCGGCAGCAGGACGAGCTGGAGGATGAGGTTGACCGGCAGCAGGGCCGCGCCGATACCGGTGTGCCCGCGGGCCATGGCGGTGAAGACCAGGTACCAGTCCGTGCACGGGGTCACCAGCAGCAACAGCAGGCCGATGCGCAGGTCCGGTTCCCCGCCCAGCAGCCCGGCACCCAAGGCCCAGGCCAGGGCCGGGGTGAACACGAAGTTCAGCGCCAGGCTGGTGGCGACCAAGCTCTTGGCGCGCTTCACATCGCCGACGTGGGCGGCGTCCATCTGCACGAACACCGCGGTGAGCATCACCAGCAGGGCGGGCAGCACCACGTGCTCGGACGCCGGGCCGATCGGCAGCAACAGGCCGGCGCCGAGACCGGCCACGGCGGCCAGGGCCACGAACAGGCTCTGGAGGCGTTCTGCCAAGGACATGGGTCAGCTTTCCTTGGCGGGGTCGAGGGCGCCAAGGAGGCGGGCGGCCTGCCCGGCCGGGGAATCGGGGTCGGGACGGTGCTCGGGGTGGATGCCCACGTGCAGGTGCACCCGTTGGGGGGGGGTGAAGTCGATGCGCAGGTCCAGAAAGGCGCAGCACTGCTGTTCGGCCGCGGCCAGTTCCGCCACCTGCCCGGCCCGGCCCAGGGGCAGGCTCCAGGAACTGCCGTGCGTACGGGGGGCCGGGGTGGCCTCCGCCAGGACTTCGCGCCAGCGGTCCAGCCGGTCGCGGTGGTCGTCGGCCTCCAAGAGGCAGGTGGCGGTGCCGCGGTCGGCCATGGGCAGTGCACGCGGGTGCCCGGGCCTCTCGGGCGGTGCCATCTCGGCCAGGAACGCGCACCCCGGGTCGCAGGGAGCGTCGCGGTCGGGAAGCTCTCGCAGGCGGGTGTGGGCGGTGCGCAGCAGCGCTTGGAAGTCCGCCAGTTCCGCGGCCCGGGTGCGGGCCTGTTCCATGCGCTGTTCCAGGCGCGGGGCCAGCTCGGCCTTGACCCGGAAGCAGGGTTGGGCCGACCAGAGGGTGGTGAGTTCGCCGATCTCCTCCAGGTCCAGGCCCAGGCGTTTGGCGGTGGTGATGAAGACGAGCCGGTCCAGGGCGCGCTCGTCGTAGAGGCGGTACCCGGCCGGGGAACGCTGGGCCGGGAGCAGGCCGCGTTCCTCGTAGTAGCGCAGCGTGGTGGCTGCCACGCCGGAGCGTTCGGCCAGCTCAGAAACCCGCATCAACACCATGCCCATACCGTAGACCTTCGACCCGACTCGAAGGTCAATGCGTCCTGGGTCACGTATCCGCGGGCCGCCCCGCTCCCGAACGCGCCCGCTACCTGCGTTCTGGCGTGAAGCGCTTTCGCCAGGCCAGGGATACGTAGACCAAGGCGACGAGCACCGGGACCTCGATCAGCGGGCCGACCACCCCGGCCAGCGCCTGGCCGGAGGTAACGCCGAAGGTCGCGATCGCCACCGCGATGGCCAGCTCGAAGTTGTTGCCCGCGGCGGTGAAGGCCAGCGTGGTGGTGCGGTCGTAGTCCATCCCGATCGCCTTGGCGAACGCGAAGGTGCCGAACCACATCAGGAGGAAGTAGGCCAGCAGCGGCACGGCGATCCGGGCCGCGTCCAGTGGCTGGCTGGTGATCCGGTCGCCCTGCAGGGCGAAGAGCAGCACGATGGTGAACAGCAGCCCGTAGAGCGCCCACGGCCCGATCTTGGGCAGGAAGTGGGACTCGTAGCGCTCCCTGCCCATCCTCCGCTCACCGGTCCGGCGGGTGAGGAACCCCGCGGCGAGCGGGACGCCCAGGAAGATCAGCACGTTCAGGGCGATCAGCCAGGGGGAGACGTCCATGCCGCCGGTGTCCAGGCCCAGCCAGCCGGGCAGCAGGTCCAGGTAGAACCAGCCCAGGACACCGAAGAGCAGGACCTGGAAGACGGAGTTGAGCGCCACCAGGACAGCGGCGGCCTCGCGGTTGCCGCGGGCCAGGTCGTTCCAGATGATGACCATGGCGATGCAGCGCGCCAGGCCCACGATGATCAGCCCGGTGCGGTACTCGGGCAGGTCGGCCAGGAAGATCCAGGCGAGCGCGAACATCACTGCCGGGCCGACCACCCAGTTGACGACCAGGGAGGAGACGAGCAGGCGGCGGTCGCGGGTGACGGTGTCCAGGCGGTCGTATCGGACCTTGGCCAGCACCGGATACATCATGACCAGCAGGCCCAGGGCGATCGGCAGGGAGATCCCGCCGACCTCCATCGCGGCCAGGAGTTCGTTCAGACCGGGGAACAGGCGCCCCAGCCCCAGGCCCACGGCCATGGCGAGGAGGATCCACACGGCCAGGAACCGGTCCAGGGTGGAGAGCTTCGTCAGCGCGGCGTCGCCGGTTGCCTGCTTGGTGCTCTCCGTGCGTCCCATCAGCAGGCCCGCTTGTTGTGCGCGGCACCGGTGGAGCGGGCCGTGGCCGCCAGGTCGGACAGTGCTTCGGACAGGGAATCCAAGGCCTCCGGGCGCAGGCGGTAGTAGGTGAAGCGGCCGCACGGCTCGGTCTCCACCACCCCGGCATCGCGCAGCAGGCGGAGGTGGTTGGACAGGTTGGTCTGGCGGGCCCCGGTCTCCTCCGTCAGGTGCGTGGTGCAGAGGGTCTCGCGGGCGAGCAGGGACACGATGCGCATCCTGAGCGGGTCGGACAGCGCCTTCATTAGATCAGTATCGACTGACGTCAGCATGCGCTGATATTATCGCATCATTCGATCCTGATGTGACGCCTGTCGGCCCCTTCCTTCCGGGAGTTCAGATCATGACCGCACCCGACCCCACCGACCAGGACGAGGGAACACCTGCCATGACCGGTGCCAGTAAGCCGTCCGTCCTGTTCGTCTGCGTACACAACGCCGGGCGCTCCCAGATGGCCGCCGCCTGGCTGCGGCACCTGTCCGAGGGGAGCATCGAGGTCCGCTCCGCGGGGTCGGCCCCCGCGGACGCGCTCAACCCGGCGGTGGTCGAGGCCATGGCCGAGGCCGGCATCGACATCACCGACCAGAACCCCAAGGTCCTGACCACCGGCGCGGTCGAGGCATCGGACGTGTGCGTGACGATGGGCTGCGGCGACACCTGCCCGGTCTTCCCCGGCAAGCGCTACCTGGACTGGGAGCTCCCCGACCCCGCGGGAGAGGGAGTGGCAGCCGTCCGCCCCATCCGCGACGACATCCGCAAGCGCGTCGAAGAACTCATCGTCGAACTGTCCTCCTGAGACCGGAGGCGTACCGAGGGCCCGAGGGCCCGAGGGCCGGGGCGGGCGGTGAACCTAGCGCCGGGTCAGGCGGAGGAAGCTGCCGCCCTGGCCGACCACCAAGCCGAGGTTGGCCGCGGCGTAGGCCCACCACAGCCAGGTGATTCCGCCCGCGTCGGCTACGGGGAAGGCCGCGAGGGCCAGGAGGCCGAAGCACACCGCGAAGGTGTACAGGGTAGGCGTGGTGCGCTTGAGGGCCAGGAGCCCCATGCCCGGCATGGCCTGCATGCCGTCGGCGAGGACGACCACGAAAACGACCGGGATGAGCGCGGTCACCAGCGTGACGACCTCGGGGTCGGGGGTGAAGAGGCCGAGGAGGGGGCCGGACGCCGCCCAGATCAGGGCCGTGCTCAGCGCGATGACGGGCAGCGCCAGGGTGAGTCCGGCAGTCAGGGCGCGGCGGACCTCGCCCGACCCGTTGGGTCCGGTGGCCTGGGAAGTGGTCTGCGCGGCGCGGGCCATGAAGGGGACAGTGGCCTGACCGGCAGCCGTGGCCGGCAGGAACACGAAGGTCACCAGTGTCACCATGATCTGGTGGGCGGCGGCCTCGGTGACACCCACGCGGGCGACGGCCATCGCGAGCAGTCCCAGCACACCGAACTTGATGAGCATGGTCGACCCCATCGGCAGGCCGACGCGGGCGATGTGCCACACCCCCGGCCAGTCCGGGGACCCCAGGCCGAGCTCCTGCCCGGACAGCACCGTGCCGCGGCGCAGCAGAGTGTGGGCCACGGCGGCGGTCGCGACCGCGGTGAGGAGCATGGCGATCCCGGCACCGGTAATGTCCAGGCCGAGCAGCAGCACCATGGTCGGCACCAGCACGACGGACAGCCCGGTACCGACCAGGCCCACCGTCATGGCCTGCTTGGAGCGGCCCAGCCCGATGAGGAGCGTGGTCGCGCACGCCTGGAAAGCGGTCGCGAGGAGGGCGGCCGCCATGAGGAACGGGAAGAGGCCGAAGGCCGACACGGTCTCCGCCGGAACCCCGATGAGCCGTGCGAGCAGTGGGACCCCGGCCACCGCGGCGCCGCCGAGCAGGCCCAAGCACAGCGCCAGCCACAGGGAGTTGCGTACGGTGGGGGCGAGCGCGCCCGGGTCCTCGGCGTTCTGTGCCACGAACGGCATCGAACCGCGCAGCGCGCCCTGGACCACCATGACGGCGGGGTTGTACAGGGCGACGGTCATCGAGTAGGCGGCGAGTGCGGCAGTTCCGGCGTGGCCCAGAACGCCCGCGGTGACCATGGTCCCGACGACCCCGGCGACCATGGAGAGATAGAGCGGAAAGGACTTGCCCGCGATTTCCCGCACCAGGCGGCGGAATGCTGGGTGTTCGTCCTGCTCGGGCTGGGCGGGGCTGACGGGCTCTCTCCGGTCGCTGTCTTCGGCCATGGCCTTCTCTTCGGTGGGGAGTTGTGTACCGTTCCGAAAAGGTACCAAAAAGAGCTTTGATCAGTTTTCTCTCCATTGGTCGAGAGGCCTGTGCATGGTTTTCTTGGCGGTCTTTCCCGTGGAATTCCAGATCATCGAAGTGTTCTGGTGCGGGCGGGGCGCAGCGGCTCGCGCGGATGAAGGCCGTGCGGGCGCGTGAGGTAGGGGAGGGTGCCGGGGAGCGCCTCGGGGCCGGGGAACCAGCCGGGGCCGTGGCCGCGGTGCAAGGCGGTTCGTGACCGAGGTGCGAAGCGGTTCGGCCGGGGTGTGTCGGCTGAGCCTCTTGTGAGCGATGGTGCTGAGGGTGTGGGTGGTGCGCCGGTGGCTGCTCCACTGGGTGTGCGTCCCGCGAGGAGTCTCGTGCCCGAGCAGCAGACCCCCTCGACGGCCTCGGTGATTTCTGCGGGGAACCGAGTTCCGCACCCCTTGTCCGGACCTCCCGCGACAACGCCGTCGTGCGGTGCCGAACGGCACCGGTTTCCTTTCCTTCCCATAACGGAGTCCGCATCGGAGCAGGCCGCGCGATCGGCGCGCCCCGGGCCTGTGCCGGAGCGGCGCGGGTCGGCCCCGACGGCCCTGAACCCCTGTGAGATGCGGATACCCGGCCGCAGCGAGCCGTCCGCAGCGGTCCTGCAATGGGGTTGCGCGGCGTCGGTGCGCGGCCGGGAAGGAGGCACGAATAGTGGGCACGCGGCATCGAGTGCCTCACGAATTAGGTAGATTCGCAGAACCACGGGATTGAATGTGCTATCCCCGCACAGCCCACCACAACCGTCCCTGATGTGTGGAAAGCTGCCAATGGACTTCTCCCTCCCCGCCCTGCCGCCGAACGTCACCCCCCTGACCGACGGCGACCCGACCCAGGTGGGCCGCTACCGGCTGATCGGGCGCCTCGGTGCAGACGGCATGAGTACCCTGTTCGCCGCCGTCTCCCCGGACCACGAGGCGATAGCCCTCAAGATCGCCGCGGCCGAGTGGGCCTCGGGCGCTGACCAGGGCGGAGAAGGCACCCTCATACGCCAGGCCGGCGGCGTGTGCGCGGTGGGGGCGCGGGACAGCGGTATCCACGAGGGGCGCCCGTGGTCGGCCATCGAGTACGTCCCGGGGTTCGGGCTGCGGCAGCACGTGCGGATGCGCGGGCGTTCGGGCGGTAACGAGCTGTTGGTCCTGGCGGCGGGTGTGGCCGAGGCGCTGGCCACGGTCCACGGGACGGGGGCCGTACACGGGGACGTGCGGCCCGGCAACGTGGTGGCGGCGGCCGACGGGCCCAAGGTGCTGGACTTCGGCATCACCCGCCGGATCGAGGGCGCGGCGGCGGTGCAGAGCGCCAAGAGCCTCGGGTGGCTCGCGCCGGAGCGCTACGACGGCGCGGCCGCCTCGGAAGCCACCGACGTGCACGGTTGGGCCTGTCTGGTGGTGTTCGCCGCCACCGGGGAACCGCCGTTCGGGACGTCCCCGGCCGGGCACACTCCGGGACGGATCCCCGGGCAGATCCTCTGGGAGATGGCCCGTCGGGCGCGTGAGGCCCGGGTCGACCTGAGCGGACTCCCGGAGGAGCTCAGGCCGCTGCTGGTGCGGGCGTTCTCGCCGGACCCGGCGGCGCGCCCCTCCGCCGAGGAGGCGTACCTGGAGTGCCTGCTCATGCTCGGCATCGACGAGCAGGCTACCGCCGACACCTGGCCGGACCAGCTCCGCGCCCTCATCGCCGAACACTGGCCGGAACCGGACCTGAGCTGGCACGACCCGGCCCGGTGGACGGACGCGGCGCTCGCCCTGAGCGAGGGACAGCAGGTGGCGGGCCCCGGCGCGGGATCGGACTCCGAGGCGGGCGGTTCGGGTGCGGCGGGGGCCGCCGGAGTCGCTGGAGCCGCCGGGGCGGCGGCGCTCAGCGGGGCCGCTGGAGCCGCCGGGGTATCTGGAGCACCGGGTGAGTCCGAAACGGCGGAGGCGGCCGTAGCAGGCGGGGAGCCTGGAACGCCGGGGGAGCCCGGTGTGACCGGTGGCTCCGGTCAGGAGCCCGCGGGAACGGCCTCCGCGGCGGCTTCCGGTCCGGGCCCGGGTTCGGGAGAGAGCTCGGGATACGCGGACGCCGAGGAGGAATGGGGCCCGGAAGAGGCCGCCGAAGCGTACGGACACGTGCCGCGCGGCGAGCCCTCCGTGGTCCCCGGGATGCGCAGTGCGGGCACGGCCGGGCAGGGCGGCGGGGCCGCCGCGTACCTGTTCGGTCCCTCCAACACCGGCGGCCACGACCTGACGGCCACCGAGGCCGAAGAGATCGAAGAGGACGACGACGGGGGCAGCCGGGTCAAGCGGCTCGGGGTGTGGCTCGGGGTGGGGGCGCTCGGCATGGCCGCGGCCCTGGGCGGCGGTTACCTGCTGTTCGACGCGCTGAGCGAGTCGCCCGCCGACACCGTCTCCGACGAGTCCACCCAGGAACCGGCCGCCGGCGCCGCCGGCGCCGACGAGGACGACGAGGACGAGGAACCCGAGGAGGAGGTCCCCGCCCCCGAAGCGCTCGCCTGTGACGACGCCGACCGGGTCAGCGCCCAGGAGGAGCAGGCGCACTGGCGCCCCTTCGACCCCGAAGCCGCCTCCGTCGACGTGTACCTCTCCCTGCTCACACCGGTCGCCGAGGGCGAATCGGTGGTCGACTCGGAGATCTGGCCGTTCGCCATCCCCGTCGACCACGACACCGTCGACTTCGGCCTGGCCACGCCGAGCCTGCACGCCTTCCCGGTGGTGAGCGTGTGCATGACCGGCGCGGAGGCCACCGCGGACGGCACCGAGTTCACGGTCGAAGTCGACTACCACCCGAACGTGGGCAGCCACCACGTGTACGCGGAGGACTTCCTGACGCTGCTGCCGCTCGAGCCGGACACCAACGGCGGGGCGGACAAGGAGGTCCTCCGGGGCGGGAACGGCGACGAGCTCGGTGCGCCGCTCTCCACGCTGGCGGTGCTCAGCCCGGAGAACCCGTCGGAGGAGCTGACCGTCCTGGTCCCGGGCTCCCCCGACCGGGCGGGCGTGGCCTACCGCCCGGCGGCCCACTCGGAGGCGCTGGTCCACGATCTGAGCGGTCACTGCTACGACGTGGACGGCACGCTGGAGTGGCGGGGCGAGGACGAGATGGGCTCGGGCTTCTTCGCCCTCCCCGGCGCGGCCGGTGAGCACGACATGTCTGACTGCCCGAGCGACGAGCTGGAGGGCGCAGCCGGGGCCGAAGGCGAGGCCGGTGCCGAGGGCGATGCCGAGGCCGAAGGCGAGACCGGCGCCGAGGGCGACGCTGGGGCTGAGGAGGGCGCCGGTGCCGAGGGCGACGGCGGGCCCTAGGGAGCTGCGGGGCCTGAGAGTGAGGGCCCTGAAGGACTGTGGGCCCTGAAGGGCTGCGGGGCTCCGGCTCCCCTTCGGCGCGGTTTCCGGGCGTGTGGCGGATGGTGGGCAGCATGGGGTGTGCGGGCGCTGGGGACCCCCCGATTTCCACGTTAGGAGCGCCGCGATCGCGGCGCCAGAGGGACTTTCCGAGCTGTGGACAACTCCGGCAGACCTGGCCCCACCTCCGCGGTCCGGCTAGGATGACGGCGCGCCGCGTGCTTCCGACCAAAGAGCAGTGGGCCGGTCGGACGGTATGGAGGCGCCTTGATCTGCCGGGGAGCCAATCGTGAGCACACACTTCGCGTACCGAATCTGAGCCGGGGCCTGTGCGAGCGCGGCCGTCGAGCCGCGCCCCGAGCCGCATAGCTGCTCAGCCGCCCATGGTGTACGCGTCCATTGACGCGAGAAGACCGAAGGCGGCTTCCCCGAACCACCACCCTCCCGGAGCCCCGGCTGTCTGCCCTGACCCGTGACACCCCGGCCGCGCCCCGGGACCCCCGCGCTGGAACCCGCGCCACAGGTGTGTCCGGGCGGCCGCCTCCACAGAACCCAGTGAGAGGACCGACCAGTGACAGACAAGGACCAGACCGCCCAGAAAAACCAGGGCCACCAGGTCGACCAGACCAACCTGACCAAGCAGACCAACCTGGCCAACCAGAGATCAACCACCGGTACTAGCGGTACCACCGGTCCGGACGAGCCGGTCGAGGCCACCAACCTGGCGGACAAGCTGTTCGAGGTACACGGGTGGCTGCGCGACCAGCTCCGGCAGGTGCGGGCCGAAGCGGAGGCCTACCTGGCTGAGCGGGAGGCCACCGGCGGCGGCAAGGTCCCGCCGGGGTTGAGCTTGCAGATCCGCCAGCACTGCCTGGCCTTCTGCGAGTCCCTGCACTTCCACCACACCAGTGAGGACACGATGTTCCCCCGCCTGGCCGAGGGTTACCCGCACCTCAAGGAACCGGTCGAGCGGCTCATCGAGGAGCACGAGGTGGTCAACCGGATCCGCGCCGAACTGGAGGGGCTGCTCGCCGACCTGGAGACCGCCGACCCGGTCCGCTTCCTGGCGGAGCTGGACCGGATGGCGGAGGAGTTGGCGGCCCACCTGGAGTTCGAGGAGGGGTCGCTGATCCCGACCCTCTCCGAGATCCCCTTCCCGCCGCCTTCCGGCACCTGATGCAGTGACCGCCCGGGCGTGGGTGGCCGGAGCGAGCCACCCGCGCCCCCGCCCTGGTCAAAACCGTCCGCATCGCTCATCATGAAGCCAACCGGGCGCGACCAGCGGCCCTGAACCCCGATCGAACCGCCTTGGCTCCGCCCCGGCCTGAGGATTCTGCCCCGGCTGCCGAAAGCGATCCCCCATGGCTTCGACCCCGGTCCTTCCTCCCTTCGTCAGCCCGCTCGGCCAGGAAGACCCGGCCGTGGTGGGCGGGTTCCGGCTGATCGGCCGCCTGGGGAGCGGCGGCATGGGCACCGTGTACGCGGGGGTGTCCGACCACGGGGAGCGGGTGGCGGTGAAGATCGCCCACCCGGCGTTGCGTGACGCGGCTCGGTTCGAGCGCGAGGTCGACCTGATGCGCAGCGTCGAGGGGGTGTGCGGGGTCGGGGTGCACGCCACCGGGGCCTACCAGGGGCGTCCGTGGGCGGCGATCGAATACCTCCCCGGTCTGGACCTCAACCGCCACGTACGGGGGAGCGGCCCGCTGACCGGGGAACCGCTGGTGCTGCTCGCGGCGGGGTGCGCCGAGGCGCTGACCGCGATCCACGGGGCGGGGATCGCGCACGGCGACATCAAACCGGGCAATGTGCTGATGGCGCCGGGCGGGCCGAAAGTAGTCGACTACGGGATCGCGCGACGGGTCGACACCGCGCCACCGGCGGGTACCGCGGGAAGCCTGGGCTGGCTGGCACCGGAGCGGTATACGGGGGCGGCGCCGGACCGGAGCTCGGACGTCTTCGCCTGGGCCTGCCTGGTGGTGTTCGCCGCGACCGGGCGACCGCCGTTCGGTCGTCCGCCCGCCGGAACCGACCGGCGCACCGCGGTGCTGGAGATGGCGCACAGGGCCAGGACGGGGGATATCGAGCTGGACGCCCTGCCGGAAGGGTTGAGGCCGTTGCTCCGGCGGGCGCTGTCGTCGGACCCGGCGGGGCGTCCTTGGGCCGAGGAAGCGTATCTGGAGTGCCTGCTGTTGCTCGGACCGGAGGGCGACCGGCCGTGGGCGGAACGGTTGCGCGGGCTGCTGGGGCGGTACTGGCCGCGGATCGACACCGGTTGGGATCGGCCCGAGCGGTGGCTGGGCGCCGCCGTGACCCTGGCGGCCACCGCCAGCTCCGCCCCGTGGAGTGATGCCGGGGGTTCGGGGACGGCCGGTTCGGCGCCGGAGAGCCCTCGAGGCCCGGAACAGGACGGCGCACGAGAGCCGGCCGCCTCCGCAGACGCGTCCGGGTCCGTCGCGGAATCCGCTCCGTCGGCGTCGGACTCGGCAGGTACCGCCGCCTCACAGCAGACTGGCCCGCCAGTTCCGGCAAAGGACCCGTCGGTTCCCGTGGCTCCGTCCGGTACCGGCGTAGCCGTGCGGTCCGGGGGATCGACGGCGGGTACGTCAGGAGCTCTGGGTTCGGTGCAGTTCACGGCCCTTGTCTGCGTGTTCCTCCTCATCACGGTGATCGTCGCCGGTGGCGGATCGCACTACCTGAACTCCCTCATCCGGCCGACGGCCGAGGTAGCCGCCCCTTCTGAGCCCGCGGCGCCGGACCAGGCCGAGCCGACAAGTACGCCCCCCGGACCCGCGGCGGACCCGAACAACCCGCCTACCCCACCCGCCCCCGAACCGGAACCCGCTCCCGAACCGGAACCCGCCCCCGAGCCCGCTGTCGAGCCGCGTCCCACAGGAATGGACCTCGCGGAGGAGGCCCGGGAGACCTTCCTCGCAGCGGACAGTTTCGAGGTCCTGATAGTTCAGCACGGAACCCGCACACTGGAGCCGTACCAGGAACTGCCGGAGGCGACGGGCAGCGGTTTCCCGACCTTCGTCTCCAGGGTCAGGTATGAGGAGGGTGTGATGGCCTGGCTCGACCAACAGCTCGCCCCCACCGGGGGGACCTGGAGCAGCGAGGTCGTCAAGGACGACGGGCAGACCGCTATGCGGGCAGGGGAGGCGTACGAGCTGGAACCGTGGGTGGAGACGGGGCCGGCCACGGAGGGTTTCGTCGACGTCCTCTTCCCGGAGACCCCCATCGATGCTTGGCAGGTGGCCGTCGAACACGGGAGCGTCGACGACGAGCGTGAGGAGACCTTCACGCAGTCGGCACCTCCATCGGCAAGTGACGGAAGTGTGGCGGGTGGAGCGTTCGTCAGCGAACCCGCGGTGCTGTTGACCGGAGGTCTGGACGACAACGAGGAGGAGTTCGTTCTGGTCACCGGCGAGGACGGGACGCCGATCAGCCTTTCGTGGTCGGGTCTGTTCGAGGTCGCGGATGCTTCGGCCCGAATGCCGGTTCCTACCACTTCGTCGATGGGGTCCGCGCACTACATGAACCCGGACACCATGGAAATCCCCTCCCACTGGCACGCTGAGTACACCTTCGTCAGCCTCGACGAGAGTGTGGGAATCGAAGCCCCGGATCCCTCCGAGGTCGTCCCCGAATAGCCGACCCCGGGAATTGTGAAAATCTCGGATCGGATCTCGTTTTCAGAAAAGGCCGGCCTTTATCAGGGGCGGTGGTGTCATTCGGCGCGGCACAGGATAATGTGCGAGGACATTCCTGGAGAAGGGTCTGCGCGCGAGGCCGCGCGGTGTGACGGAGGCACGGTTTGGTCGAGGTCGGCGCCAGCGTAGGAGGCCACCGCCTGGTCCGCCTGCTGGGGCACGGCGGTTTCGGCTCGGTCTACCTGGGCGAGAGCCCCGCGGGGGAACTCGGCGCCGTCAAGGTCATGCACCCCCAGCACGCCGACGACCAGGGGATCCGGGAACGGTTCGCCCGCGAAGTGGAGCTCGCCCGGAAAGTGGCGTCGTTCTGTACCGCGAGGGTGGTCACGGCCGACCCGCACGCCGATGCCCCCTGGGTGGTCACCGAGTACGTCGAGGGGGAGACCCTCCACCACACCGTGCGCACCGGCGGCCCGCGCGTCGGCGCCGAACTGGAACGGCTCGCCGTCTCCACCGCCACCGCCCTCGCCGCGATCCACGCGGCGGAGATCGTGCACCGCGACTTCACACCCGCCAACATCATGCTCGCCCCGGACGGGCCCAGGGTGATCGACTTCGGGGTGGCCCGGGCCCTGGAGGGTTCGACGACGCTCTCCAGCTCACTGATCGGTACACCGCAGTACATGGCGCCCGAACAGATCTCCGGCGAGCCGGCCACCTCCGCGATCGACCTGTTCGCGTGGGGCTCGGTGATCACGTTCGCGGCCACCGGCAAGGCGCCCTTCGACGGGCCGCACCCGGCGGCGATCCTGCACCGGCTGGTCTCCGAGGAACCCGACCTCAACGGTGTCCCGGAGGCCCTTCGCCCCGTCGTGGTCCGGTGCCTGGACAAGGACCCGGCCAAGCGTCCCACCGCCGCCGAACTCCTCTCCCTCCTCATCGCCGTTTCCACGCTCCCGGCCCCTGAGGAGTCCGGCCAGGAGGAGCCGGCCCCTGAGGAGCCCGTCCCGGAGGCGGTGCAAGCGCCCGCCCCCGACCGGCAGGCACCGGCCCCGTCCGCCCGAACGGATTCCCCGCACCCCCGGCCGGATCCCCCGGAGTGGCCCCTGCCGTACCGCGGCGACCTCAGCGAGCCGTTCGCGTTCGCTGGCAGGGAGTACCAGTACCCCGGCGACCTCGCCGAAGCCATGAGCCACCGCTGGGACGACGCCGTCGGCATGCTGGAGTCCCGCTCCGGCAGGGAGGCCCTCGCCACTTGGCTACCCCCGGGTTCCCCGGCCCGGCGCGGCGTCGAGAACGAGCAGCGGCTCAGCCCCGACGTGGAAGTTGCCTCACTGGTCGCGGTCGTGCGCCCGGACCTGCCGCCCACCTACCGGGGCACCGACCTGACCCTCGCGGGGATCGCCCGCCTGGCGTCCGCCTCCCACCAAGAGCCGCGGCTGAACGCGGCACTCCAACAGGGACTGCTCTGGTCGCTGGCCCCGCACCACTGTGCCGAACCCGACCACGCCTGCGCACCGGACCGCCCCTGCGACGTCTACCGGGAGCTGGCCCGACAGTTCCCGGCCGCCGCCGACCTGGCCGACCGGTACCGGCGCTGGTCCGCCCACCTGAACGGCAGGTTCACCGACCCGCGCATGCGCGTCGACACCGACCCCGCCACCCTGGTGTCCCGCCTGGCAGAGGAGCTGACCAGCGACCGGGCCGACGGCGAGGCAGTGGACGCCGCCGCCGAACAGGTGCCCCCGGGCCCTTGGCGCGACGCCCTGCGCAACAGCGGGCTCGCAGCCCCGGCCGAACGCCGCCGAGCGGCCGCGGCCGCCATCCGCACGGTCACCGGGACGGTCCGGGGCGCCGACCACGCCCAGAAGCGGCTGGGCGGCCTGAGCAGGATGGAGGAGAGCCG
The DNA here is from genome assembly GCF_054777395.1 of Nocardiopsis oceani. Lineage (NCBI taxonomy): Bacteria > Bacillati > Actinomycetota > Actinomycetes > Streptosporangiales > Nocardiopsidaceae > Nocardiopsis > Nocardiopsis oceani. The sequence goes on along the minus strand of NZ_BAAHAR010000020.1, from coordinate 106,617 downwards.
TGCCGCGCTGGAACGGGAGGCCAACTTCAGCTCGGTGGTCGCCTTCCTCGGAGCGGGTGTGGTCACGCTGGTGTGCGGGGGCATCGTCATCCCCCTGTTCGGGGATTTCGCCATCTTCCTGGTCGAAGGCGCCGTGCTCCTGACCGCCATCGGTTTCGCCTGGGCGGGCTTCTACACCTTCCAGAAGAGGCGGGAGCTGCCCCGGATCCCGCCCAGCGGCGAGATCGAGGCCGTCCGGCGGCTGATCACCGACGGCGACCGCTACCAGGCCGAGGGCACCCTGAAGCGGGCACTCACCGCCCTCCCCCAAGCCACCGGCCCGGGGTCCCGGCCTTCCCGTACCCCCTGAACGGGGCGGCTCCGCACCCCGAGGGTCCCGACCCGGTAGCACCGCACCCGCCGTCAACGGTGGCTAGCCGCTGCCGAGGATGGCGCCGAAGTCGACCTCGGTGCCCAGGAACATCGAGCCGACGATAAGGATCAGCAGGCCCGGGAGGAGGGTCGTGGCGGTCACGATGGTCACCCGCGGGTTGAGGCGCTGAGCCTTGCGGCGCATGTACTGGGCGTCGGCGCGGCGCATGTCCTGGCTGATGTTCACCAGGGTGTCGCTCAGCGGGGCGCCGAGCTCCTCGGCCTGCTGGATGGCGGTGACGAACTTGCTCAGGGACTCGTTGCGGTTGCGGCGGCGCAGGGACTCGAAGGCCTCCCGGCGGGAGGTGCCCAGTTCCATCTGGCGGAGGGCGACCGTGAACTCGTCGGCGAGGATTCCGGGCATCGAAGCGGCGACCCGGCCGACCGCGGCGCGGAAGGACATGCCCGCGCTCACGGTGACGGAGAGGACGTCCAGGAAGTCCGGCAGCTGCGACTGCACCTGGTCGGCGCGCTCCTGCGCCTGGACGTACAGGTTCAGGTCGGTGAGGGTCGCGAACGCCAGGACCACGAGCGCGAGGAACGTGTTGCCCGAGGAGAACAACAGCAGGGCGAGGCCGCCGTACAGGGCCACCTCGCCGATCTTGCGCTGGACGTACCGCCGCAGGGTCAGGCCGTCCACGCCGCCGGAGGCGTCGATCCTGCGGGCGATGGACGCCTTCTGCTTGTCACTCAGGGATTCCAGCACGGCGTTCCTGAAGGGGCGCCCGATCATTTCGGTGATCCTGTGCAGAACGAAGGTCTGGTCGCTCTTGGTGGGCGGTACTTCCGGCCGGTCGTCCACCGGCACGCGTGTCTGCGACATGGTCAGGTACAGGCCGTAGGCGCCGACCATGACGACCAGCGCGGAGGCCAGCGCGACCGTGAGGGGCAGGAGGTACATCGGGGGCCGTCCTTCGGGGGTGGGTCTGGCAGGGGGCCTTGGTCACAGCCTGAACCTGGTGATCCGGTTGACCAGCAGGAAACCGATGAAGAACAGTGCGGCCACGACCAACAGGACCGCGATCCCGGCCCCTGTGGTGGTCATCGTCCGCATGATCCCCGGCTCGATCGCGTTGATCATGAACAGGGCACCGACCGACATGAACCCGAGGGCCCACACGGTGCTGGTCGTCTCGCTGAGGATGGTCTGCACCTCGCGCCGGGTCTCCTTACGGCTCTCCAGCGTGGAGGAGATGTTGCGCAGCGCCGTGACCAGCGAACCACCGGACCTGGAGGCCACCACCAGGGTCGACAGCAGCACCCCGAGCTCCCGGGAGGGCATGCGTTCGCGCAGCTCGGCGACGGCCTCCTCGAAACTCGCACCCAGCTTCATCGCCTCGGTCATCCGCCCCAGCTCCTCGCCGGCCGGACCGTCCAACTCGTCCGCCGCGATCGCCACCGCCGTGGGGAGCGCGAGCCCGGCCGCGGTCGCGTTGCCCAGCACCCGGGCCAGGTCGGGCAGTTGTCCGGTGAACTCCTCGCGCCGCTTGGTCTCGGCCCGGCGCAGGTAGGAGAAGAACAGGAACGCCACACCCGCAGCGGCCAGCAGACCGAAGAACGGCGCCAGGATCTGCCACACCACCACGACCGCCAGCAGCGCACCGCCCACCAGCGCCACCAGGAACGTGGACAGCCGGGCGTCCGTGCCGGAACGCGCCAGGCGGCGGCTGAGCCGCCCGCCCCACTGCGTGCGGTGCAGGCGGGCGTCGAGCCGGGCCATCGGGGTGGACGCGTCGTACTCCGCCTGCTCCAGGGCACTGCGTGCGGCGATCATCCGCCGGTGCTGGGAGCTGGCCACGAACTCCCAGATCGCCCACAACAGCAGTAACAGGACCAGGGCGGTGCCGCCGAGGATCGCCATGATCTGCCAGTTCACCCGTTCTCCCTTCGGGTCGGGCGCGCCCGGAAGGACGCGGGGACGGCGCTCACCAGCTGCCCTGGGCGCGTTCGTCGGAGACCACTCCGAACACGGAGGGGATGGTCTCGCCCACGTGGTAGATCCGTCCGGCGATGTGCCGCGGCAGCGGGTAGTGCCGGTACTCGCCCTCCACGGTGCGTTCGGTGCTCATCGGCAGCGCCGCGAACTCCATCAGCCGGTCCAGCCGGAACTCCTCACGGCGGCGCGAGGACACCACGGAGATCTCGTTGATGCGCCGGGAACCGTCCGGCCAGCGGCCCAGGTGCACGATGGCGTCAACCGCGTTGTTGATCTGGTCGCGGATGGCCTCGTAGGGGACGAGCGCCTCGCTCATGGTCGCCAGGGTCTGCAACCGGTGGATGGCGTCGTCCGAGGAGTTGGCGTGCACCGTCACCAAGGAGCCGTCGTGGCCGGTGTTCATCGCCTGGAGCATGTCGATGGTCTCGGCGCCTCGGACCTCGCCGACGATGATGCGGTCCGGGCGCATCCGCAGCGCGTTGCGCACCAGGTCGCGGATGGCGATCGCCCCCCGGCCCTCGATGTTGGCCGGGCGCGACTCCAGCCGCACCACGTGTTCCTGCATCAGCTGGAGTTCGGCGGAGTCCTCGATGGTGACGATCCGCTCGCTCGCGGGCACGAAGGCCGACAGCGCGTTGAGGAAGGTGGTCTTACCGGTACCGGTACCGCCGGAGACCACGATGTTGAACCGGGCCCGGACCATCGCCGACAACAGCACGCCGGTGGCCTGGTCCAGGCTGCCCATCCGCACCAGGTCCTCGATGGGGTAGGGCTTGGGGAAGCGCCGGATGGTCAGTACCGGCCCGGACAGCGACAGCGGCGGAATGACGACGTTGACGCGCTCGCCGCTGGGCAACCGGGCGTCCACCATCGGCGAGGACTCGTCCACGCGCCGGTTGACCATCGAGACGATGCGGTCGATGGTCTGGTACAGCTGCTCCTCGCCGTTGAAGGCGGCGTCCACGCGCTCCATGCGCCCGCCGCGCTCGACGAACACGTTGTCCGGACCGTTCACCATGATCTCGGTGACGCTCTCGTCGGCCAGCAGCGGCTCCAGCACACCCAGGCCCAGCGCCTCGTCCACGACCCGCCGGATCAGCACCGAACGCTCGCGGTCGGACAGCACCGGTCCCTCACGGGAAAGGAGGTGCCCGACCACCTTCTCCAACCGGACCCGGCGCTGGGCCAGCGTCAGCCGCGACAGGTCCTCCAGGTTGATCTCGTCCAGGAGGCGCCGGCGCCAGTGCGTCACACTGCTCCGGTCCGCGCGGTCCTCGACGGCGCGGTCCTCTTCCAGGCGGTCCTTCAGCCCCATGTTCCTCGTCTCCTCCTTCGGTGGTCTGCCGTGGCGGCGTGCGGCGGCCGGCTCACACGTTCGGCATGTCCACCCGTCGGGTCAGCGTCAGGTCGAAACCCACGGCCGAGAACACGACCGGCAGAGGGTGGGAGACCTGGACGTAGTACCCGTCGCTGTCGTTGGCGCCGCTGGTGACGTCGGCGTCGCCCAGCCAGCTGGGCAGGGCCTCGTGGGCCGCGGCCTCGGCCCCCTCCAGCTGCTGGGTTCCGGCCACCCGGGCCCCGGCCCGGGCCGCCGACTCGATCCGTTCGATCGCCACGAAGGCCAGGAAGGCCTCGATCGCCACCACGGCGGTGATGAGCAGGATCGGCAGGATCGCGGCGAGCTCCAGGATGGGTCCGCCCCGGTCGGAGTCCCGTCGGGGCTGTCGGCCGAACAGCAGGCGGTGTAAGCGTCGCGGGCCCGGTCGGTTCTCGCGGGTCACGGGTCCACCCCCTCAGGGTTCTGGGGGTCCCCTTGCGGGGTGACCTCGGGGACGACCTTCGCCTCACCGGTGATGTCCCACGGGCCGGACGTTCCGGGCAGGAACACCGGCATCGCCAGTGTCACCTGCGCGTAGCGGGCCCCCTCGCGCTCGACGACCTCGGTGGTGAGCACGTCCGCGCCGTCCCACGGAGACATGACCCTCTTGCGCGCCTCCTCGTCCACGCGCTCCATGTCGTCCGGGGTGACCGCCGCCTGCCGGGCCGCCTCCGCGGCCCCGTGCGAGGCGTACATGGAGGTGATGCCGATCAGGAGTACCTGCCAGACCAGTGCCAGTGCCAGCATGAGGAAGGGCACCACCGCGGCGAACTCCACGATGACCCCGCCCCGGTCGCGCTGGTACTGCTTCTGGCTAGGCACCGGTGCCTCCTCCCGGTCCCGGAGCGCCGTGCCCCCAAGGGCCGGGCGCGCCCGCGCGCGGGGCAGCGTGTCCGTTGACCTGACCCGGGGCCGATCCGTTGAGGAAACCCGACACGTCCCGGGTGGAGGGATGGCCCGCCGGGCTGTCGGAGCGGTTGCCCGGCCCGGACAACCCGTAGGGCACCCCGCCCGGGGGAGTGGAGTGGCCGCCCTTGCCGGGGCCGCTGCTGCCCGAGGCCGTGGGCGAGCTGAACAGGTCCAGCTCCGAGGCGAGCCGGGCGAACGCCTTGCGCAGGCCCTCGTCGGTCACCTTGGTGGGGTCGCCGCTGTTCTCCCCCGGCTCCAGGGCCCGGTAGGCGGCCGGGACGGGGGTGCGCAGCACCTTGGTGCCCAGCAGCTGCTGGAGGAAGTCCGGCTGGATCTCGTTCTTGCGGCTGTGCCGGGTGACGAGTGAGTACACGTCCTCGTGCGAGCGGATCTGCAGGCGCTCCCACATCGCCATGAGCCGCTGCGCGCCGCGCAGCGCGGGCACGTCCGGGGTCACCGTGACCACGGAGCTGTCGGCCAGCTCCACGGCCATCGCGGTCGCCTCGTTCATGGTGGAACCGCAGTCCACGATCACCAGCTCGTAGCGGGAGCGCAGGGCGCTCAGCACCCGCCGGGCGGCACGTGCGTTGACGTCCTCGCCGCGCTCGCCGTGCTCCGGCGCGAGCAGCACGTGCGGGCCGCGCGGGTCCACGTAGAGGGTTTCGGCGAGCATGGCGGGGCTGATGTCGTCGGAGGAGTCCACGAGGTCGGTGATGGAGCGGCGGTGCTGCAGGTTGAGGAAGGCGGGCAGGTCGCCGGCCTGCAGGTCCAGGTCGACCAGGCACACCACCCGGTCACGGCGGGCCGCGGCCATGGCCAGGTGCACCGCGCAGGTGGTGGTGCCCACGCCGCCCTTGGCACCGCTGACTGTCACGATCCGCCCGCGCACCCCCGAGGCCGGAAGGTCCAGCGACGCCGACTCCAGGTGGCGGCGGAGTGTGCGCGACCACTCGGCCGCCTTGGCGATCCGGGTGTCCAACTCGGCCAGCCCGGAGTCGGTGGAGAGCACGCCCCGCGCACCGGCCTCCATGGCTTCGGTGAAGGTGTCCGGGTCCATGGAGGGCGACACGAGCAGGATGGCCAGATGAGGGTGCCGGTGCGACAGGTCGCGGATGGTGTCGAAGGCCGGGGCCGGTCCCAGGTCCTGGTGGATGAGGACCACGTCGAGCTCGGAGTGCTCACCGGCCGCGTCGATCAGGTCCGTGCTGGTGCTCCGGATGGCCACGAGGTCGGCGTCCACCAGTTCCTCGAAGCGTGCTGCGAGCACCATCTCCGCTTCGGAGTTGGGCATCCCAGCCAGGACTCGGAAACTCAACGGTTGCCACCCCCATGCGGCGCGCGCCGCTCGTCGGTCTCTTCGTTGGCTTCGGCCGCCTCTTCCTGCTCTTCGATGAGGTCGTCGAAGTCACCGCCGCAGAACTGGGTTTCGCCCGCCTGGCCGCCGCCGTCGGCGCTGACCAGGGCCAGCCGTAGCTTGGCGGAGAACTCCTCGGCGTAGGCCAGCTGGAGGGCGTCCTGGGATTCGAGCCGGAAGGTGACCGGGACGACGCCGGACACCCCGCCGCCCTCCTGCTCCTGGCTGCGCAGCTCCCCGATGTCGAGGACCTCCACCTCGGTGATGACCCGGGTCGCGCAGGCCTCGCCGTGGTCGCTTGCCTGGAACGTGCCGTAGATGTCCACGACCGAGCCGCGCTGCACCTTGCCCGCCACGCCGGTCTCGGCGTCGACCATGATGGCGATCTCCCGCTCGCCGGTGGTCAGGGTCGGCTGCGGCTCGACCATGCCGCGTTGGAGGTAGACCCCCGCCTCGAGGTGGGAGGAGGCCACGAGCTCCTGGTCGGCCGGGGTGTCGACCTCGGACAGGTCGGTGAGGAAGATGTCCGGGTCGAAGTACCGGTTGGGGACGTCGGTCTCGACGACCGCGTCCTGCCCGATCGGCTGGTAGGCGTCCACGTCCTCGGCCAGTTCCAGGACGGTGGTGTATTCGCCCAGCTGTTCCTGCTGGTTGCTGAGGTAGGTGAAGACGGAGGCGAACACGGCGACGGCGCCGATACCGGCCACGACCATGAGCAGGACGCCGCGTCGCTGACGGGGGTTCATAGGGGGTGGTTTCCGTTTCCAGAGTCGTCGTCGGCCGGTTGGCCCAGCCGGGGTCGCGGGTGGTGGTCCCTACCGGGAGTAGGTCCGCGGTGGTCCCGGCCGCTCCGCGTGGTCCGGTACCGGCGGATCTTCCGGCCGTTCGGATGGGCTGGGTGGTCGGTGCCCGGGGGGTGGCGGCCCGCCGGGCGGCGGACCCGGTACCCGGCCGTCGGTGGGGAGCGGGCCGGAGCGCGGACCGGCGTACGGGTACTCCGGCGCGGGCGTGGGCGACGGCTCGGGGTGTTGCCCGTTTGGTGGGCTGGCGGGCGGCCCGTGCGATGGCCCCGATGGTCGGTGTGGTGGCGCGTGCCCGTTGCGTGGTCCGCTCCGTGCGGGTGCGGGTGCGGGTGCGGGTGCGGGTGCGGGTGCGGGTGCGGGTGCGGGTGCGGGTGCCGCTGCCGGTGCCGGTGCACCGGGCCCGGCGGCGGAGGGTGCGGGCATCGCTGACGGCGCCGGTGCGGGGGGCCGTTCGGCGGCCTGCGCCGGGGCCGGGCGGCCGCCCGGCCCCGCTGGAGGGAGGGGCTGTTCGGGGCGCTGATGGTTTCCACCGGTGCGGGGGCTGCCGTTCCGCTGCCGGGACCGCTGCGGGGAGGAGGGCCGTCCGCTGACCGGTGCCGCGGAGGCCGAGTACGGGGACCGTGCGGGGCTGCCGGTGGAGTCGGCCGAGCAGAACGGGCAGGGTTTGGCGGCCATGGGCTCGCCGCACCAGGAGCACGCCGCCGCCCTGATCGACCCGGCCGCGTAGGCCAGGGCCTGCGGGTGGGCGCTCAGCGCCACGAACTCCACGTACTTGCCGGTGCCCCAGTAGGTGCTGCCCAAGGGCTGGGCGGGCAGCGTCCGGGTGGCCACCGGCTGGATCGCCCGGGGCAGGTGCTCGTCGAACACCCCGGTGATGCTCGGGTCCGGCGTGGAGCACAGCAGCTGAACGGGTTGGACCGGGCGGAAGGGGAGCCCGCTGGCCACCTCGGAGGGGCGGAGGCGGCCCACGTGCGCGGTGGGCGCGCAGTAGGCGAGGAAGGACACCGTCGGCGCGTACGAACCCATGTGCTGGCGCAGGTTCGTGGGGAGGGTGGCGAGCCCGGACACGGTCCTCAGCCAGGCACCGGCGAGCAGGTGCCTGGGCAGCTCTTCGCAGAGCGCGGCGACCATCCCCGGTGGCAGGTAGGGGGCGAGGTAGGCGAGCTGGTCGGCGATCAGGGACAGGGCCAGGGGCGACAGGTCGACGCTGATCCCGGCGATGCTGTCGCTGCGCAGGGAACCGCGGGCGAAGTTGACCGCTCGCCGGGCGTCGGAGGCCTGCCAGGCGGGGTAGAGTGCGACGACCTTGCGGCCGGCGCGGGCCTCCTCCCTGGCGAAGGCGACGAAGGCGGCACTGCGTGCGCCGACGCCGTCGCCGCGCATGGCGAACCGCTGCGCTCCGGCCTCGCCCACATGGCCCGTGCTGGGGATATCCGCCAGCAGGGCTACGGTCGTCGCCGACCGAGGTGGGGCATTGGACACTGGGAAAGCTCCATCGGTTCTACGCACTTGAGCGATTTCTGATGCGGAGCGGCGTTAGGTGTATCGGGTACCACTCGGACGCATCGTAACGAATGGGTGCCACACAGTGGGAGGCCCGGTATGTGGCACCTTGAGGGGCGGGTGCCGCTCTGTGGTGCGATTTTGGCGTTGGGGGAGCGGTGTCTGACCTGTTGGTGACGGGACTCCGATGCTGGCTGAAGGGGGCGGGATCCTGTGCTCGCATCCGGTGCACCTCACGGGAGGGATGAACGTTGGTGGCCGCATGTGGCCACCCAACGAGTGGGGTCTTTTGGGGGACTAAGTCCCTTTTGTTCTTTTTGGTTTTCTGGTCGTGGGGCGAAAGGGACATCGCCCATCTAAGGATGCCTTTCCTTGCCCGCTACCACCAGAGTCCACCGGCACAGCTGTGGACAACTCGCTGCGATAGCGTCCCCAGCAGCGAAAACGCAGCCCCCTGAGTCCCGTGGCCCCCACCCGTCACAGGTTGGGTCGGCCCCGCCAGGTGGCGGGATGGTGCCCGCGGTGTCGCGTGCGTCTCCTTCGCGATTACGGGCGGGGCCAGCGGGAACGATTGAGGGCAGATTCGCGTCATATCTTGAGAAGGCACGTACCCCTGAGACCATGCCCCCCGAGGAGACGAACCAGATGCGCAAAGCAAACCGGGCCGCGGCCGGGGCGGCCGCCTGGCAGGTCATTCGGAACACCGACGGCAAGGTCTCCGTGTGGGAGCGGGCGCGCTCGGTCCCACGCATGATCGGCGCCAAGCTGCGCGGCCGCTACCCCGAGCTCAGCGGCGGCAAGCTCTTCTTGATGCTGGTCCTGGTCGGCTACATCATCTCGCCGATCGATTTCATCCCCGAGCTGATCTTCTCGGTATTCGGTCTGATCGACGACATCGCCGTCGCCGTGTGGCTGACCACCATGGCCCTGGGCGAGAGCGAGCGCTTCGTCCTGTGGGAGCGCCAGGGACAGGCCCAAGAGGCCTTCGACCACGCCAACCCGCAGGAGCAGCCCGAGGAACCCCGCACCCGGATGTCCTAGCCCGGCGTTCGACCTCAGGGGCGCGCACCCGGATGTTTCGGGGCGCGCCCCTGGAATCTCAGGCCCGGATCAGCCCAGCACCCCTCGCCGGTAGGCCTCGGCGACCGCCGCAGCGCGGTCGCGGACCCCGAGCTTGTCGTAGATGTGCTGGAGGTGAGTTTTTATGCTCGCTTCGCTGATGAACAGCCGGGAGGCCGCCCTCCGGTTGGAAGCGCCCTCGGCGACCAGTGTCAGGACCTCCAGTTCACGGTCGCTCAACGACCGTCCGGTGGGCTTGCGCACCTGCCCCATGAGGAGCCTGACCGCGCTCGGGGCCAGGACGGACTCACCCCTGTGCACCGCCCGGACGGCCTCGGCCAGCTCCTCGGGCAGGGCGTCCTTGAGCAGGTAGCCGGTGGCCCCGGCCTCGACCGCGGGCAGCACGTCGTGTTCGCCGTCGAAGGTGGTCAGTACCAGCACGCGCACGTGCGGCGCCTCGCCCGCCAGCGCAGAGATCGCCTCCAGCCCGGACATCCGCGGCATGCGCAGGTCCATCAGCACCACGTCGACGGCCAGGCTCCGGACCAGTTCGAGCGCCTCCGCCCCGTCGCCGGCCTGCCCGACCACCTCGATACCGTCCTCGGCGGACAGCGCCCCGCGCAGGCCGTCGCGCACGACGGGGTGGTCGTCGGCGATCAGTACCCGGATCACGACTCCTCCCCGGGAACGGCCGGGACGGAGACGCTCACCGCGGTGCCCGCGTCCGCCTCGCTCTCGATCTCCATGGAGCCCCCGACCCCTCGGATGCGCTGGCGCATGCTGTTCAGACCGAACCCGCCCGGGCGCCCAGCGGGCATCCCGCGGCCGTCATCGCGCACATCGAGCAGGACCACGTCGTCAAGGTACGACAGCGTCACACCCACCCGCGAGGCGTCAGCGTGTTTGGCGACGTTGGTGAGCGCCTCCTGCGCGACCCGGAACAGCGCCACCTCGATTGCCGGGCTCAGGGACACCGGTGCGCCGGTCACCTCGAGGGACGGGCGCACGCCCGTCTCCTCGCCGCGGCTCCGAGCGAGTTCGGCCAAGGCCTCCGGAAGCTGGCTCTCCGCCAGTTGGCTCGGGCGCAGGGCCTGCACCGACCTGCGGGCCTCGGTGAGGCTCACCTTGGCGAGGGAGAGAGCGCGGTCCACGTGTGGGCGCGCCGTCTCGGGCTCCTCCCAAGTACGGCGGACGGCGTGGAGCTGGGTGACGATCCCGGTGAGCCCTTGGGCGAGGGTGTCGTGGATCTCCCGTGCCATGCGCTCCCGTTCGTCCTTCACCCCCGCCTCGCGAACCTGGGTGAGCAGCTGTGCGTGCAGCCCGGCGTTCTCCTCCAGCGCGGTCTCCAACCTGGCGACCATCACCTGCCGCTCCTCCCACTGCTGGGTGAGCTTCTGCCCGAGCATCATGCCGCCGCCGATCCCGAGGGTCTGCACGGCGACCACCCCGGAGTAGAGGAGCAGGTGTTGCAGGAAGGGCATGTCGCCGCCGGTGCCCGGAAACCCCATCGTGTTCGTGTTCAAGGCGATCGAGGTGGCCGCGAGCCCCACGAAGGTGAGGGGAGGTGGGAGAAGGATGGCGTGGAGGAACGGCGTGATCGCGAAGACGAGGAACACGAGGTCGTGTGCCATCAACACCGCGCCGATGGCTACGAGCCCGGTGAAGTAGACGATGGCGGGCGCGGGGCGGTAGCGCTGTTCCGGTGTGCGGAGGGTGTGCCCGAACAGCACCCAGGCGGCGGCGAGCAGGGTCAGGCCGATGCTCACCGGCAGGTCGGCCCCGGCCCGCTCGGGGAATGCGAGCGCCCCTGTGGCGCCAGCCGTGAGGAGGCACCACGGGAGGACCACCAGGAACCTCTCCCAGTACAGCTCGAAACGGTTCACCTCTGTGGGCGCCGTCCGTGCCCGCTCGTCGCCCTGGCCCATCGGTCGTCTACTCCCATCGGAAGAACCTGGCGGCGATCGCGGCGGCGACCAGGCCGATGCCCAACATGACCGCCAGCTGTGCCAGGTGGGACGGACCCGCGGCCTCCGTGGTGCCCAGCCAGCTGTCCATCAGCAGTTGTACCCCGGGAGGGGTGACGTCGCCCATCCGGACCAGGAAGTCCGGCAGGAAGACCCGGGGCAGGAAAAGGCCGCTGATCAGCATGACGACGAAGTACAGGACCATCGCCAGGGTGTTGGCCGCGCGTGCGGTGGGCGCCACCGCCGCGACCAGCATGCCCAGGGACACCATGCACACGGAACCGACCAAGAAGGCAGCGGTGAACAGCGCGGGTTCCTGGGGGAGCGGGATACCGACCGCCAGCCACGCCACCAGGACCAGCAGCACGGAGGCGGCCACCATGACGGCGAACACCACGGACAGCTGCGCGAAGAGGACGAGGCTGGGCCGTACGGGCGTGGTGGACATGCGGCGCAGGATCCCGGCCTCGCGGTAGGTCGCGATGACCGAGGGCAAGTGCATGAGCCCGAGGATGCCCAGCCCCAGGATGAGCGACGTCGGCGCCCAGGTGTCGATGAAGCGCAGGCCGCCGAACTCCTCGGCGGGCTCGCGCAGCACCGGGACGGCGGCCAGCCCCACCAGGAGCAGGGTGGGCAGCAGCACGCCGAAGATGATCGTGGTGGGCTCGCGTACCAGGAGGCGGGCTTCGGTGGCCACGAGGTTGCGCAGCGCGCCCAGGGTGACCGCGGTCGGGGTCCGCTCGGGCCCGGCCGGGCCGGTGATGCCGGCGTGGTTGGCCGGGCGGCCACGGTGGTCGGGGTCGGCGCGGTTGGTCGGACCGCGTTGTTTATTGGGGTCCGCGGGTGTCATGGCCCGGTGCTCCTTCCGGTGAGGGCCACGAAGGCCTCGTCCAGGTTGGTGTGCTCCACGCGCAGGTCCTCGGCGACGACCTGCTCGCGTGCCAGGGTCGAGGTGACCGCGTGCAGCAGGTTTCCGCCGCCGCTGACCCGGACCCAGGGGCCGTCGCGGTGCACGGAACCGATTTCGGGAAGCGCTTCGAGGTGTGCCGAGTCCCAAGGTCCGGACACGCGGAACTCCACGCGCTGGCTGGGTCCGGCCCTTTCCACGATTCCGGCGGGGGTGTCCAGGGCGACGACCCGGCCGGTGTCGATGAGCGCGATCCGGTCGCACAGCCGCTCCGCCTCGTCCATGAAGTGCGTGACGAGGACGACCGTCACCCCGCTGTCGCGCACCCGTTCGACGAGTTCCCAGGTGTCGCGGCGGGCCTGCGGGTCCAGCCCGGTGGTCAGCTCGTCGAGTACGGCGACCAGCGGGCGGCCCACGAGGGCCAGGCCGATGGAGACCCGCTGCCGCTGGCCTCCGGACAGCTTCCCGTAGGGTGTTCGGCGCTTGTCGGCGATGCCCAGCGTTTCGATGAGCTCGTCCACGTCGGCGGGTGACCGGTGGAACGACGCGAACAGGCGCAGGGCCTCCTCGACCCGTATCCGGTCCGGGAGCCGGGACTCCTGGAGCTGCACGCCGACGGTGCGCCGCACCTGCGCGCGGTCCCGGACCGGGTCGCGGCCGAGCACGGTGATCGATCCGCCGTCCGGGGTGCGCAGCCCTTCGACGCATTCGACGGTGGTGGTCTTCCCCGCCCCGTTGGGGCCCAGGATCCCGAAGATCTCCCCCTTGTCCACGGAGAAGCTCACGTCGTCGACCGCGACCTTCTCCCCGTACCGCTTGTGCAGTTCCTTGACCTCGATGACCGGCATGGGCCGAGCATGTCCCGGGGGAGCGCCCCGGCGGATCGCCCGCCCGGCCACGGGTGCGGTTGATCCGGGGGTCAACCGATCGGTGGATACGGAAGGGCGAAGTGAGGGCGTCCGGCACGGTGCGGGCCGCCGAGCTGTTGTGTCCTAGACCGTGCCGTGGGTGGTGTGCGGGCCGGACCGCCACTCGCTGGCCAACATGGCGTAGTGCAGCTCGCTGCCCCAGCGGCCCTTGAAGAACTCCGCCTCCACGAAGTGCGCCTCCTTCCGCAGGCCCAGGCGTTCCATGAGCTGCGCAGAGGAGGTGTTGAGGGCGTCGCAGCGGCCGTAGATCCGGTGCAGGCCGAGCTGCTCGAAGCCCAGCCGGAGCATCTCCACGGCGGCCTCGGAGGCGTAGCCCCTGCCCTGGTATCCCGGGTGGAAGACGAACCCGAACTCTCCCTGCCGGTGCTCCTTGTGCATCCATCCGAGCAGCACGTACCCGATCACCGTGCCCTCCAAGTCGACCGCGAGGAGCAGGACGTCGCCCTGATCGCGCAGAGCCGTCTGCTTCTGGCGCTTGGCCAGCTCGGCGGCGTTCTCCTCCCGGGTGCGCGGCTCGTTGAAGAGGTAGCGCGCCACCTCGGGGAGTGACTCGAACTCCCACATGTCCGCCTCGTCGGCTTCGGTGAACGGGCGGAGTGAGAGGCGGGAGGTGGCGATGGGCTCGTGGATCTCGATCAACAGCTGTCCCTGTCCGGTGCGGAGAGTCGTGTGAAGAATACTGAGCGGGCCGGTGGCCCAGCCTCGTCAGCCTTGCGCAGACGGAAGTGCCGTTCAACCGGTTTCCGTGCGGCGGAGCACCTCGTGGGCGGCGCGGACGCGGTCGGCCTCGTCGCGGCCGGAGGTGCCGCCGGAGGCCTCATCGGCCCAGGTGAGCAGCTGGTGCAGGTGCCTGCTGGCTGCGGAAATGGTGACGCGGGGCTCGCCGAGGACGACCTCGCCCCCGGTGCCGTCGATGGCGATCAGCGCGCCCTCGGGGAGCTCGCGGTCGCCCACGCGGGCGCCTGCGGGGCCGACGGTGAGCTCGGCGACGCCCACCACGGCCGGTCTGTTCATGGAGCGCGCGACGACGGCCGCGTGGCTGGCGGGTCCGCCCCGGGCGGTGACGACCCCGGCCGCGGCGGCAAGGCCGCGCATGTCGAGCGGTGAGGTCTCCGGGCGGACGAGGACGACCGGCCCGTCGGCGGCCATCCGAACCGCCTGGTCGGCGCTGGTCGCCAGTCTGCCCACGGCGACGCCCGGGCAGGCGCCCAGGCCCCGGGCGAGCACGTCCGGGGCGGGCACATCCGGGGCGGGCACGTCCGGGGCGGGCACGTCCGGGGTGGGCACGTCCGGGGTGGCGATGCGGGGTGTGCGCACGTACTGGAGGTGGTGCGGGGACACGCGGAGCAGGGCCTCGTCGCGGCCGATGACTCCCTCCTCGGCGAGCTCGACCGCGACGCGCACCGCGGCTGCCCCGACCAGCCGTGCGGGGCGCAGCTGCAGTATCCACAGCTCGCCCGACTCGAACGTGAACTCGGTATAGCAGGCGTCGCGGTGGTGTGCCCCGACCCTGCGCAGGGCGTCGGCGAGCGCGGTCCACACGCGGGGCTCCCGGGCGGCCAGGTCCCGGAGCGGGCGGGTGCGGGAACCGCCCGAGACCAGGTCCGTGCCTTGGCGGCCGAACAGGACCTCGCCGAAGGGGGTGTGCTCGCCGGTGTCGGGGTCGTGGGTGAAGGCGACCCCGCTGCCGCTGTGGTCGTCGCGGGTCCCGAACACCATGGCCTGGACGGTCACGGCCGTGCCGAGGCTGTCCGGGATGGTGTGCAGTGCGCGGTAGGTCCTGGCGCGCGGGGTGTCCCAGGACGCGAACACGTCCGCGACCGCCTGTTCCAGGTCTGCGGGGCCGAGGTCGAGGAGCGTGGTCATCATGCCGGGCATGGAGATTCCGGCCCCGGAGCGGACGGAGACGGTCAGGGGGTTGTCGTGGTCGCCGAACCCCCGGCCGGTTTCGGCTTCGAGGGCGGTGACCGCGGAGGAGAGTTCGTCGCGGAGCCCGTCGGGCAGTCGTCCCTCGCGGAGGAAGGACCGGTAGGCCTCCGTGGTCACCACGAATCCCGCGGGCACCGGCAGGCCCAGCCGCTTGAGGATGATGAGCCCGTGCGCCTTGCCGCCCAGGACCTCCGGCGTCCCGTCGGTCTCCGCCGAGAGCGGGCGGATCCACCTCATCGCGGAACCTCTCTGGCTCGGGTGCGGCCACTGTACGCCGTTCCCAGCCCAGGACGTCTCGCGGCCTCTCACCGCCGGCTTGACCTGCACCGGGTTGCTCTCGTGCTCTTGTATTCCAGGACACGGAAAGCTACATAGAGTGACGAACTGAAAACAGAGCGCCGGTAATCGGTTCCCTTTGAGTCCAAGTGCCCATTTGAGCGCGCGAAATTCTATCTGACCCCCGGCTCCCGTCAATGCCAACAAGGTATTGAATCATGCCAACATGAAACTAGACGGGTATCGACCCCGGAGTTAAGGTACTAGCAAAGTCGTGGTTCTGGTCACACCGATACACGCAAGATGGCCCGCAGAGTTTGAGAGGAACCCGCCATGAAGAGAGACAAATTCGTTCGTGGCATAGGTCTGACAGCGATGGTGGCCCTGATGGGTGCCCAGGTCGGCTGCGCGGACGCTAGTAGCGGTGGAGCTGAGGGATTTTCACCGAACAGAGTTGACTTCATCATCCCCTCAGGTCCCGGAGGGAGTACCGACCTCATTGGCCGGGCCTTTATCGACGCGCTCGAGGATCCGCTCGATACGCAGATCACGCCGGAGAACCGGCAAGGAGCCAACGGCGCGGTGGGGGGCAAGGCAGCGCTCGCCCAGGCGCCCGACGGCGAGACTCTCGTGACGCTGTTCCAGAGCTTGATGGCGATTACCCCTCTCGCGGTTGAGGACGACGACCCCATCGGGTTCGAGGACATGGACGTGCTCGCAGCGCTGACCATCGAGGACTACGTCCTCGTGGTGAACAGCGACGAGACGGACATCGACTCCTTGGACGAGCTGTTGGAGGAAGACGGCCTGAGCTTCGGCTCGTCAGGTGTGGGAACCGGTGGCCAGCTATCCCAGGCCCTGCTCTTCGGTCAGGCGGGCGTCAGCAGCACCGACGTTCCCCTGGACGGCGGGGCTGAGGCCGTCACGTCACTGCTCGGCGGCCACGTCGATGTCGCATCGGTCCATATCGCCGAAGCCGCTCCCTACCTCGACGACGGCTCGTTCACGCCCATCGTGACTTTCGCCGAGGAGCGTGAAGAGTTCCTCCCGGATGTTCCCACCGCGACCGAAGAGGGCTACGACGTCGTTGTCGACCAGAAGCGCTTCGTCGCGGCACCCGCGGGCCTCGATGAGGCAGCCAGCGAGGCCTACACGGAGGCCATCGACGAGGCGCTGCAGGACGAGGCGTATCTGGACTACCTGGAGGACAACTACATTTCGGTGTGGGAGGAGGAGCCCGATGCGGTCGCCGACGAGATCGACGGAGCCGCGTCCACATACGAGAGCCAGTTGGACGAGCTGGGAGTCACCCTTGACGAGTAGACGGCCCGTATCGGTGCTGCGCCCGCTCCCACATCGCTGACGCGCAACTGACCGCGGGCGCGTCTCGGAGAGCCTCAACCCCGACAGGGCGCGAGCACCAAGGTCCCGGGCAAGGTGTTAAGGGACGCCCGTGCCCGGCCGTCTCGTCCCACCTCACCAGTGGACGGCCGATGAAGAGTCTCTTATGGAAAGGCCCCATCATGGAGTCGCCCGAGAAATCGGTTGAGAGGGTGGAGAACAGCTCGACCGAGGAGGAGCGACCGCCATCCAGCTCCGTGGCAGGCCGCATATCCGCGGTCGTCCTGGTTCTGCTGTTTGCCGGCGCTAGTTACGAAGCGTATTCCTTGGGCATCGGTTCCCCCGACAACCCGGGACCCGGACTCTGGCCGTTCTTCGTGAGCAGTATCGCCGTGGTCCTCAGCCTGGTGCTCGTCGTACGCGGAACGAGCTGGAACCCCAGCGAGGCCGGCACCTACAAGTGGTCAGGGATCCTGGCGCTCGCGATCTGCGGATACATGCTGATGCTCCCCGTCCTGGGCTTCCTGGGGTCGACGGCACTGCTGTGCCTGGTCGTCACCCGGGTCCTCGGGGGTGCCAGTTGGGTCACGACGATCGCGACGTCGGTGACGGCCCCGCTACTGTCCTACCTCATCTTCAACCAGATGCTCGGTGTTCCGGCAATCGGGCCAGTTGTCTTCTGAAATGAACAGAACACTATGAACGGCATCCTTTACGGCTTCGAAGTAGCCCTCGCGCCGGAAAATCTTCTCTTCGTCCTGCTAGGTGTGCTGGTGGGCACGGCCACCGGTGTCCTGCCGGGACTCGGCTCGACGGCAACGGTGGCGCTCCTGCTGCCGCTGACCTACGCAATGGAGCCGGCGTCGGCGATCATCTTCCTGGCCGGCATTTTCTACGGGGCCATGTTCGGCGGCCGAATCCCCGCGATTCTGCTGAACCTGCCCGGCGACGGCGCCTCCGTCGTGACGACCTTCGACGGCTATCCCCTCCGAAAGCAGGGCAAGGCGGGCTCTGCGCTGGGTGTCACCGCCATCGCAGGTTTCGTCGGAGGCACGATCTCCGTCATCGGCATTACGCTCTTCGCCCCGATTGCCAGTCAATGGGCCCTCGGCATCGGTCCGCCTGAGCTTTTCATGCTCGCGCTGGTCGGGATGCTCATGATCGCGCTTCTCAGCGACGGTTCCATGGTCAAGGGGCTCATCTCCGCCGGTCTTGGCATTCTCCTCGCCGTTGTCGGCCTGGACACGTTCACCGGAGCCCAGCGTTTCACCTTCGGAACCGACGAACTGATGGACGGCGTGGGGATCGTTCCGCTGGCAGTCGGCCTGTTCGGTATCGGTGAGCTCATTATCGACGCCGAACGCCGGTTCAACAGGAGCAACCTGTCCAAAGTGGACAGCTACTGGCCGAAGCTGGCCGATATCCTGTCAACCAAGTGGGCCGTCGCGCGGGCATCGGTCCTGGGGTTCTTCCTCGGGCTGATTCCCGGTGGCGGCGGCGCGATGGCCTCCGTGGTGGCCTACGGGGCGGAGAAAAAGGTCTCCAAACAGCCGGAGAAGTTCGGCAAGGGCTCGATGGACGGGTTGGCCGCCACCGAGACAGCCGACAACGCCGCGTCGACCTCTTCATTCGTCCCCCTGCTGACCTTGGGCATCCCGCCGAATCCGACCATCGCGCTCATCGCGGGCGCCCTGCTCATCCACGGTGTGACCCCGGGTCCGCAGCTCATCGAGTCCAACCCGGACATCTTCTGGGGCGTCATCGCCTCGATGTACGTCGGGATCATCTTCCTTCTCATCCTGAACCTCCCGCTGATCGGCATCTTCGTCCAGATTCTCAGGGTGCCGGCGCCGATCCTGATGAGCTCGATCCTTGCTGTGGCGGTGCTCGGGGTCTACAGCGTGCGCAACAGCGTCTTCGACGTCCTTCTGATGTTCGTGTTCGGGTTCGTCGGCTACGTGCTCAAGAAGCTCAGCGTGCCTCTGGGACCCCTGGTCCTCGGTTTCATCCTCGCTCCCATCCTCGAGGCCGAGTTGAGACGGAGCCTGCGGCTCTCCGAGGGATCGTTCATGATCTTCGTCGAGCGTCCGATCTCCCTCGCCGTGGCGGGATTGTTGGTCCTCCTGATCGTGAGCTCGGTGGTGCCGTGGCGCAAGGTCATCAGGAGGGCCCGTGGAAAGGTCCCTGCCTGACCGAGGCGGCGCACGAGACCGGATCCCCGTCCTTTACAGCCCCAGCCGGGCAGCGATTCCCCCCTGTCAGAAATTCAGAAATGTGCAATCTAGGGAGCAAGAAGATGCCTCTTGCAGCCGAGGGCGGAACCCGTCGGAGGATCAGCAGAATCGAAATCACCCCGGTGGCGTTCTCGGATCCTCCCCTGTTGAACACTGTCGGCGTTCATGAGCCGATGGCGATCCGCGGGATCGTCCAGGTGCACACCGACGACGGTTTGGTCGGCATCGGGGAGAGCTACGGCGACGAGCAGCATCTCCAGCGGATGCGCCACGCCGCGGAGTGCGTGATCGGCACCGACCCCGCGAACACGCTGGAGATGTTCTCGCGTGTTGCCGATGCGATGCGGGCCGATCGCTCAGGGGAGGGACACGGCATGAGCGGCATGATCACGGGCTCTTCCACCGTGGACCGAGTCTTCTCCCCGTTCGAGGTAGCAGCACTGGACATCCAGGGCAAGGTATTCGACGTCCCTGTCAGCGCCCTCCTCGGCGGAGCAGTGCGGGATCGTGTGGAGTACAGCGGTTACCTCTTCTACAGGTGGCACGCCCATCCGGAGGCGGAGGCCGACCCGTGGGGCCAGGCCCTCAACCCCGCGGAGCTGGTCGAGCAGGCCCGCCGAATGATCCGCGAGTACGGCTTCAGCAGCCTCAAGCTCAAAGGCGGCGTGTTCCCTCCGGACGAAGAGGCAGAGGCGATCGAAGCCATCCACGCGGAGTTTCCGGATGTCCTGCTGCGGATCGACCCCAACGGAGCATGGACCGTGGACACCTCCGTACGCATCGGCCGTCGCCTCGAGGGGAGCATCGAGTATCTGGAGGACCCCACACCGGGGCGCCAGGCCATGGCCGAAGTGCGAAGCCAGCTGTCTGTGCCGTTGGCCACCAACATGTGCGTGGTCAGCTTCAATGATATCCCGGAGGCCGTGAAGCTGGGCTCCGTGGACATCATTCTCTCCGACCCCCATTTCTGGGGAGGAATTCGTCGATCCCAGCTTCTCGCTGGTCTTTGCGAGACCTTCGGTATTGATGTGTCGATGCACTCCAACTCGCATCTGGGAATCAGTTTGAGTGCGATGACCCACCTGGCGGCCACCACTCCCAACATTCGATACGCATGCGATACGCACTGGCCATGGAAGAACCCGGAGCAGGACGTCATCTCAGAGTCCCTTGGCATGACGGGCGGCCGTGTGGAAGTGCCTCGCGGAAGCGGGCTCGGGGTGACGCTCGACGAAGACAAGCTGCAAGAGAGGCACGAGGAGTATTTGAAATCCGGAATCGTCAAGCGGAATGATACCGGATACATGCGCAAGTTCTACCCGGAATTCGATCCTTCGGTTCCTCGATGGTAAAAACGGGACGCGACGCACACCGGTCAGCGTAGAAGACAGTAGAGAGACGAGCGCAGCAAGGACCAGCGAAGCCTCACGTAACAGACCGGCAGCGGGGCGGGACTGGTAGGAAAGAGGAACTGCATGAGCGCCTCCGGGCCTAAAGTTGTTGACGTTGAAGTTGTTCCGGTGGCCGGTCACGACTCGATGTTGTTGAACCTTTCAGGGGCGCACGGGCCTTACTTCACCCGGAACATCGTCATCATCACCGATGACGAAGGGCGTACCGGGCTGGGAGAAGTGCCTGGCGGACAGAAGATCACCGAAACGATCGAGGAGGCCGGCCGACGGGTCACCGGACGCCCGGTCGCCGAGTTCCGTTCATCACTCCGCGCGATCTCGGAGGAGTTCTCGGAGCTCGACGCCGCCGGACGGGGAAACCAGACCTTCGACCTGCGCACCACCGTGCACGCGGTCACCGGCATCGAATCCGCCCTGTTGGACCTGCACGGGCAGTATCTGGGAGTCCCGGTCGCCGAACTGCTCGGCGAAGGGCAGCAGAGAAAGCACGTCCCGGTACTCGGCTACCTGTTCTTCATCGGAGACCCCGGTGCCACGGACCTCCCGTATCTCCGTGAGCCCGAGGGCGGTGCGTGGGAACGCCTCCGGCGCGAGGAGGCCATGGACGCCGGAAAGGTCGTCGAACTCGCGAGGGCGGCGCAGGACCGGTACGGATTCAGCGACTTCAAGCTCAAGGGCGGGGTCCTCGACGGGGAAACCGAGGTCGAAGTCGTCACAGCGCTGCACGAGGAGTTCCCCCAGGCCCGGATCACCCTGGACCCCAACGGCGGATGGCTGTTGAAGGATGCGATCCGGCTGGGCGGACTGATGCGTGACGTCGTTGCCTACGCGGAGGATCCGTGCGGGGCCGAGGGGCAGTTCTCCGCCCGAGAGGTGATGGCTGAGTTCAAGCGGGCCACCGGACTGCGAACGGCGACGAACATGTGCGCTACGGACTGGCGCGAGATGGCGGCGGCCATTCGCAGCAACGGCGTTGATATCCCGCTGGCGGACCCACACTTCTGGACCATGGCCGGATCCGTGCGTGTCGCGCAACTGTGTGACGCCTTCGGGGCCACGTGGGGATCGCATTCGAACAACCACTTCGACATTTCGCTCGCGATGTTTTCCCAGGTGGGTGCGGCGGCTCCCGGTGACATCACGGCTTTGGACACCCACTGGATCTGGCAGGACGGCCAGGCTCTGACCGTTGATCCGCCCCAGATCCGTGACGGAGCTGTTGAAGTGCCGGACAGGCCCGGACTCGGTGTCACGCTGGATAGGGAACGGCTCGCCGAGGCGCATGAGCTGTACAAGCGCAACACCCTGGGCGCCAGAGATGACGGTGCGGCCATGCAGTACCTCATCCCGGGGTGGACCTTCGACCCCAAGCGGCCTTGTATGGTCCGCTGACCCGCCGGAGCCGACAGGTTCGGCGATGGGTCCGGAGAACCGTCGTCCGGAAGGAAGAACAGGCTGGTGTGGCCGTGCCGATGCGGATCGGCACGGCCACAGCACTGGGTCCGAGAAGTACGGTTCACTACCGGTCACACGACCGGTCACACGTCTGGGCCGGGGATCCGCCTGAGATCCCCGGCCCAGATCAGTAGTGGCCCTCGACCACTAGACCACTCTTTGTCAGCCTTCCAGCCGGATCTCGCCGTCGATCCGCCGGTTCAGGTTCCACGGGTTCTCGGCCTGGACTGCTGCGGGCAGCAGCGCCTCGGGCAGGTTCTGGTAGGCCACCGGGCGGAGGAACCGGTCGATCGCCAAGGTACCCACGCTGGTGGTGCGGGAGTTCGAGGTGGCCGGGAACGGACCGCCGTGGACCATGGCGTGGTTGACCTCCACCCCGGTGGGCCAGCCGTTGGCGAGGATGCGGCCGGCCTTCTGCTCCAGCACAGGCAGGAGCGGGGCGGCAGCCTGCTGGTCGGCGTCGGTGACGTGCAGGGTCGCGGTCAGCTGTCCTCCCAGCTGCTCAGCCGCGCTGACCAGCTCTTCGGAGGATGCGTAGCGCACGATCAGCGAAGCCGCGCCGAAGATCTCCTCGTGCAGCACCGGGTTGTCGAGGAACTGCTTGGCTGAGGCCTGGTAGACCACCGGGGCCGGGGCGTTCTCAGTCGCACCCTCGGTTCCCTTGCCGACCAGTTCGACGCCGGGCTGGTCGGCGAGCTGTCCGACCCCTTCGTTCCAGGAGTCGCAGATCGACTTGGTGAGCATCGTCTGGCCGGCGACGGAACCCGCGGCTTCGCCGACGGCGCTCACGAAGGCGTCACCCTGCGCACCAGCGGGCACGAACACCAGACCGGGCTGGGTGCACAGCTGCCCGGAAGAGCCGGTCACGCTGGTGAGGTAGGCCCCGGCCAGTTCGGACAGGCCCTCGGTGTCCTTGTCCAGAGCCCCGTCGAAGAAGAACACCGGGTTGATGCTGCTCATCTCCGCATAGACCGGGATCGGCACCTTGCGGGCGGCAGCAGCCTCCATCAGCGCGGCGCCCGCGGCGCTTGAACCGGTGAAGCCGACGGCCTGGATCGCCGGGTCCGAGGCCAGCGACTGGCCGAGCGAGGCGCCCTGGCAGTAGATCAGGCTGAACACGCCGGGATGCAGTCCGGAGTCCCTGACAGCCCGGGTGACGGCGTCGCCCACGAGCTCAGAGGTCCCGGGGTGCGCGCTGTGGGCCTTGTAGACCACCGGGCAGCCGGCGGCCAGTGCGGAGGCGGTGTCACCGCCGGCCACCGAGAACGCCAGCGGGAAGTTCGACGGTCCGAAGACGGCCACCGGACCGAGCGGAATCTTGCGTTGGCGCACGTCGGCCCGGGGCATCGGCTGACGCTCCGGCATGGCCGGGTCCCAGCGCACCCCGCGGAAGTCGCCCTGGCGGACGACCTTGGCGAAGAGCCGAAGCTGGTTGACGGTACGGCCCCGTTCACCGGCCGCCCGGGCCTCCGGCAGGCCGGTCTCGGCCATGTAGCGCTCGGTGAGCTGCTCGCCGATGGCGTCGATGTTGTCCGCGATCCTCTCCAGGAAGCTCGCGTGGGCCTCCGGGGCCAGGGCCGAGAAGGACTTGTGGGCGTCCGCGGCCGCTGCTGTCGCGGTCTTCAGCTGAGATTCGTCGATCATCGTGTAGACCGGCTCCAGGGCCTCATCCGTGGCCGGGTCGTACCCGCTGAAGGTGCCTCCTGCGCCGACGGTGTGCTCGCCAGCGATGATCGACTGACCCTTCAGGTTTTCAGGCATGCTCAGCTCCTCTTCCTCAGATCCACTTCGAGGCCGCAGCGGACCCGGGTCGTGAACATTCGGTTCGGTTCTTCTGTCTCTGGTGGTTTTCGCGATGTCCTGGGGAAACCGCGGGGGCCGCCGTTGCCGGAGGGGCGACGGCGGCAGGTGACACGGGGCTCAGGATGAGGACAGCGCGGGGGCCCCGGACTGCGGCCGGATCCCGGCGGCGTCGATCAGATCCGAGAGGTCCTGGAGGTCCTGCTCGGTGAGGTCCTGCAGCGGCGGCCGAACCGGACCGGCCTGGCGGCCCACGGCCTTGAGCCCGCCCTTGACGATCGAGACGCCGTAGCCCTTCACGCGGTCACGGATCTCCAGGTAGGGCAGGACGAAGCGGTTGAGCTTCTCTGTCACCGCCACCTGGTCCAGCTTGCGCACATCGGCGTAGAACTCGACGGCGAACTCCGGGACGAAGTTGTACATCGCCGAGGAATAGGTGCTCATGCCCAGCTGCAGCATCGGTAGCGCGAAGGTCTCCGCGGTCGGCAGTCCACCGAGGTAGAACAGCCGGTCTCCGGCGGTGGCGACCACCTTGGTGACGGCCTCGATGTTCCCGGTGGCGTCCTTGAACCCGATGAAGTTCTCGTGCTTCTCCGCCAGCCGTGCGACGGTCTCGGCCTTGTAGATGGCGTTGCCGCGGTTGTAGATGATCACGCCGATGTCCGTGGCCCCGCACACCGCGTCCACGTGGGCCTCCAAGCCCTGCTGGTCGCACTCGGTGAGGTACGGCGGCAGCAGCAGCAGGCCCTCGCACCCGGCGGCCTCGGCGGCCTGAGCGTTCTGGACCGCCGCGTTCGTCGGGCCGCCGGCCGATCCCAGGACCGGGACGTGGTCGCCGGCCTCTTCGACAGCCATCTGACAGACCCGGGCGTTCTCCTCGGGGGAGAGGCTGAAACCTTCGCCGGTGCCGCCGGCGGCGAAGAGGCCGACTGCGCCCTGGCGTGCCTGCCAGCTCAGGTGGTTCCGGTATGCGTCCTCGTCAACCTGGAGGTCTTCGGTGAAGGCGGTGACGGGAAAGGAGAGGAGGCCGTCCTTCAGGTGGTCAGCCAGTTCTTGAGGGGTGTACTTGGACACGGAGACCGTCCTTAGTGTCTGGGGTCCTCCGCGTGGAGTGCGGTGGACTCATGCTGCCGACGGAATGACTTGAGAGTGACCGCTGATCGACCAGGGCTGTTCTGCACTGCCCTATGAGATGCGCTGGCGGGTGCCTCGGGCCGGGTGTCCCGGGGCTTCGGCATCACTCTAGATTCGCCGGGTGATGTCCGTCTAAGCCCAGTTCTGAATTGTTTCATGCCGTATCGGCATCACTCCCCGATGTGGTGGCCGAGGAGGGGAGGTGGAGGATTTCCAGCATCCGGTGCAGTGCCGGGTTGCGGTGGTTGCGCCGCCAGATGGCATGGAGCTCGACCACCTCTTCGGTCTGATCCGCCAGGTCCAGTAGGACGACGTCTTCGATGTTCAGCTGGCCTGCGGAGGCGGGCACGATCGCGACTCCGCGGCCGGCTGCGACCAGGGAGACCATGGTCAGGATCTGGCTGACCGTGTGGACTACCTTGCCGTGCTGGATGGGGACGTGGCGGGAGGCCAGGTCGTAGAAGTACCGGGCCTTGACGGGCGAGTACATGATCAGCGGGGAGTGTGTGAGGTCCGCGTTCTCGACCGGCCGGCCCAACCGGGCCAGCTCGTGGTCGGCCTGAACGGCGAGCTTGAGGCTCTCGGTGTGGATGAGCAGGGATCCGAAGAGGTCGTGGTCGAACGGTGGCCGGGCGAGCCCCAGGTCGATCTCCTCATCGGTGAGCGAGGAGATCTGCTCGCGGGTGACCATTTCGCGCAGGTCGACGTCGACGTCGGGAAGCTCCTCGGAGAGCAGGGTGAGCAGCTGACCCAGCACGTTCAGTGTGGATGCGGCGGTGAAGCCGACCCGGAGGAGGCCTGCCCGGCCGCTGGCGATGCGCCGGGCGTTGAGCGGGGCCTGCTCAGTGGCGACCATGAGGTGGCGGGCGTCGTTCAGGAACGCTTCGCCGGCGGTGGTGAGCGAGACTTTCCGATTGTCCCGTTCGATCAGCCGCACGCCTACCGTCTTCTCCAGTTTCTGGATCTGGCGGCTCAGCGGTGGCTGGGTCATGTTCAGGCGTTCCGCAGCCCGGCCGAAGTGCAGTTCCTCTGCGACAGCGACGAAGGACCGGACCTGGTCGAGGGTGAACACTATGCTCTCCAGGTATGAGATAGGGCATGGAAGAAACAGGTGGAGCATCATCATGTAATGCGGGGAGGGCCTTACTCAACTAGGAACGCCCGCATACGACTTCGCCGTGTCGACCCGGCCGACTTCGGTCAGTACCGCGGGATACCCAGGGTGACCAGCAGGTCTTCGTGGAGCTGGGCCCACACCGAGTGGTAGGAGGACGTGTCGTCCGCGATCTGCTCCGGTGCGCCCGCACGGGCGTTGGCGAGGGCTCCGGAGAGCCGGGTGCGGTACCGGCGGAAGCGGAGCAGGGAGGCGGACAGGTCCGCGCAGACGGCGGCGGTACGCCGGTCGAGGTCGGCGAAGAGGTCGAGGACCCGGGCGTCATGGGCGGGGTCGGCGTGGTCGTTCGCGGTCAGCACCCCGTCGACGGAGCGCATCTGCCAGGCCGTGCAGAGGTCGAGCAGCTCCGGGTTGAGCTCGAGGAAGCCCTCGTAGGCCTCGACGGCTGTCGGCCGGGCGCCCGCGGCCTCCAGTTCGGCTGCGATTCGCTCGGCGTCGGCGGTGCGCCCGGCGTCGGTGAGGCCCCAGCCGCCGAACTCGCCCGGCACGCGGGTGACGAGCCCGGCCACGGCGAGGTCGATCAGTTCGGATTCGACATCGGTACTGGTCAGCCCGGTCACCTCGGACAGCCGCGCGAGGCCGGAGAACCCGGAGCAGCGCAGTGCGTGGAGTACCAGTAGGTCGGTGCTGGTCGTGTGCGGTGCGGCCTCCGCGGTCATGGTCGCCTCCCGGGTCCTGTCCACGCGTTCAAGATACCCGCAGGATCTGGATGCTCTGAGCATCTGAAACTGGGGGCGGACGGACTGGGCGGATCGGGCTCGGCTGCCGAGCGCCGGTCCGGGTGCGTTCGTCAGCGGGGCTCGACACCCGTTCTGCGCTCGCGGAGCCCCCGGTTGTCAGCCGCCCCAGTTGACCGTCATCAACACCATCGTGGTCAGAATGCTGGACGGGAGGGTGGCCGCCACGGTGACCACACCTCCGGCCAGGCCGCCGGCGACCGCACCGGCAGCGCCGTGCCGGTGGCCGTGGGCGATCCTCCGGGCGCACCACACACCCAGGACCGCCGCGAGCGTGGCTCCCTGCAGGGCGAAGACCACACCGGCCATCAATCCGAACAGGGCGGCGGGCGCCGCGGCGAGCCCAGCGGCGACCATGGCGAGCACGGTCGCGTACGTGGGGTGCGGAGTCAGCAGCGCCCGCAGGACCAGCAGGACGGCACAGGCTGCGGCCAGGCCCAAGGACCATGACACGAACTGCTCCGCAGTGCTCCGGTCCTGGTCCGGTGCGGCCGTGAAGTATGCGCCCCAGGCGATGTTGAGCGGCAGCGCACACGCGGTGGCGAGTACCGCGACATCACGGCCGACCTTCCGAAAGTCCCGGCGGAGCAGCCCGGCCAGGACCAAGGCAAAGACCGGCAGCGATGCGGACCACACGCCGACGATGACGGCCCCCTCCGCCACTTCCACGTAGAACAATCCGGCACTCCGTTCGGGGGGATGGTAGGGCGGCGTGTGTGCCGTCCGTACTGTTCACCGCATCAGGGCTGCTATGTAGACGGGTTGTCCCTGCTGGCGGGGCCGCGGACGTTCCGCGGGAGACCGGCGGCTGCCGAGCGCCGGTCCGGGTGCGTTCGTCAGCGGGGCTCGACACCCATTCTCTGTTCGCGGGCGTCGAACAGCTCGATGCTCTCCCGCAGTGCCTTGAGTACGTACGGCGGGACCGTCATCCCCCGCTTGTGCGCCCACAGCAGCTGAGCCTCCACCCGGCCCACCTCCGCGGCGTAGGCCTCGTGGTCCCGGTCCATGCCGAGGGCCCGCACCACCCCGCCGTAGTCGGCCCACTGCTCCTTGGTGTTGGCGCCGACCGGGGCGAAGGAGACCCCGCGCAGCACCCGGGCGAGGAACAGCTGCCAGGGGCGCAGGACGCCCTGCTGGATCATGGCCGTGGCCGACATCCGGTAGAAGGCGAAGTGGCCGGGCTCCTGGCGCTTGATCGGGGTGATGAGGGTTTCCGCGATCGCCCGCTCGTCCATGTCCAGCAGCCCGCGGTTGATGGTGTTGTAGGCCAGCACGGCCTGGCGTTCGGTGCTCGCCCCGGTGAGGAAGTACAGCAGCCGGATGATCTCCTGGACCGGCTTCAGGTGCGCGAGCTTGCCGAGCAGGCGCATGCGGGCGGACAGCTCCAGGTCCGGTTCGGCGGGAGGCAGGCCCAGGTCCTGCTGGAGGCGGTCCAGGGCGAGCCCGTGGTGGAGTTCCTGCGGCTGCCAGACGTCGGCGTAGAACGTGCGGTTGGTGTCGTCGACGTCCGGGAGGAGGACGAGGAGTTCGAGGACGTTGCGGTCGACCTCCAGCTCCACCCGGGAGAGGTATTCGAGGACGTGTCCGTAGCGTTCCCGCACGGCGCGGGGGTCGCGCACGGTGTAGTCGACGCTGTCCAGGTCGATCGGGGGGTGGAGCTCGCCGAGGCGCTGTACGTGTTCGGCGATCTTGGCCTGGGTGACGGTCTCGCGTGGCACGTTTCCACGATAGGCGAAGGCCCCCGGCCCTCCCGGAGGGGCGGGGGCCTTCGGAGACGCGGGGCCGAATCAAGGCCGGGCTCCTCAGATCTCCTTGGCGAGCTTGCCGATCACGGGGACCCACTCCCGGACCGAGACGTCACTGACCAGGCCCTCGGTGCGGAACGGGTCGTCGTCGGTGTACGCCACGGCCTCCTCGGCGGAGTCCGCGCGCACGATCAGCAGCCCGCCGGGCGCCTCGTCGGGGCCGAAGGGGCCCGAGCAGAGGTTGATGTCCCGCTCGGCCAGCTCGTTCAGGTACTCGCGGTGCGCGGGCCGGTGCCGGTCGCGCGCTTCGGAGCTGTTCTCGGCGTAGGTGTAGATGATGGCGTAGACGGCCATGGGGAGTACCTCGTGTCTCGGTTCAAGGACGGGTGTCGGTCCGGTTCGCAGCACAGGATGAGAATCGGCCCGCGACCGATGTTCGCATGACGTGCACGTGTCGTCGGTCCGGACCTTGGATCGCTGACCACCGCCCTAACCCACGATGCCCTCCCACACTGCGGTGACCATCGCGTGTGTCCCCCGCGCGAAGCCCAACAGAACCAGCGCCGTCACCGCGAACGTCAGCACATAGAGCAGCACGGCGGTGGACCTGCGCGCCAGGCGGAAGCGGAACTCCGGTTCGGTCACTGGACACCCTCCGCCGCCGCCCCTTCCGGGGTGAGCATGCTCGTGAACACGTCCGCCTCCGGTTCCAGCAGCCACCGCAGCAGCTCGGCCAGACTGGGGTCGGGCCGCCGTCCGGGATCACTGACCGCGCTGGTCACGAAGACCTCGACCGTCCCGAAATCGTCCCTGGCCGCCCGCAGCAGGTTGTCCAGCCCCATCATCTCCCGCGCCCACAGTTCGGGCTCCGCACCGTCCGGCGCGATCGACGTCCCCGCCAGCAGGTCCCCCCGGGACACCACCACCGCCAACCGGGTCCGCCCGAGTCCGCGCCCCAGGGCCCGGTACTGCCGCTGGACCTCGTCGCGTACCTGCATGTACGCCTGCTCGGGGTCGGGGGTGTGTGAGCGCTCCTCGGACAGGCGGCTGCGCTCCGAGGGGTCGAGGGTGCTCCACACCGACGGCACCGACAGCGGGTCCAGCACGAGGACGAACGTGGTGGTCTTGCCCAGGTAGGTGAGTTCTTCGGCCCGGTCGGAGCGGTTGAACCACTCCCCGGCCGTGTCGTACACCTGCAGCACCAGCGTGCGCCGCTCCGCCGTCACCCGCAGGACCAGCCCGCGCGCCTGCCGCCCCGGCTGGGTCGGCGGCACCTTCCTACCCGGGGAGAGCAGATCCTGGGAGTCGCTCAGCGAGTGCTGGGTCTCCGCACCGGCCAGCTCGACGCTGGCGCCGCCGTGTGCACCGGCCGCGTGCTCCAAGGCCCCGTGGAAGCCGTGGGTGAGCCGGGTCTTGCCCGCCCCGGTCCCGCCGAACAGCGCCAGCGAGAGCTCTCTGGATTCACCCGGCCGGTGCTCCAACCGCTGGTCGCAGTACGGGCACAGGGCGTCCAGGTCGGCCGAGCCGAGGACGAGCAGCGTGGGCATCGGCTGACCGCACACGCACCGCCGCCGGAACACGCCCCGGCGGCCCGGGCGGACGTCGCGGTGGACGCGCCCGCACCCTCCGCACTCGTATGAGGGGTAGGCCATGTGCTGGAAGCAGCTCGGGCACAGCATGCGGATCCGCCGGAACCTGAGCAGGCCGCCGTCCACCAGCCGCAGCACCACCACGCCCACCCAGGCCACGATCATGTGGCACAGCAGCACCAGCGCCTGCGCCAGCAGGTAGGGGAGCAGGAAGACCACGAACAGCCCGGTCTGGTTCCCGACCCGGATCGCCACCTCGCCGAAATCCCACCAGGCCGGGCCCCCGTGGTAGCGGTACCCGGCCGGTTCGTCCGGGCCCAGCTCCGGCACGCGCGGGTTCTCACCGTGGTACAGGACGGCGTGCACGTTCCGGACGAACACCCACACCAGCAGGAGCAGTGCACCGGCCAGGGCCACGGCGAGGACGACGACGAAGCCGCCCACTAGGAAGGCGACCCGCTCCATGGGTTCGTCGCCCGCGGCGATGTAGACCGCCATCAGGACGGCGACGAGGGCGACGACGACGAAGACGCCCCGGGATTCGAAACGGGAGGCGGGTGTGGTCATCCTCGACGCGGCCCCCTCCGGAAGCGGTCGAGCAGGCCGCGCTCCCCGACCCGCTCCCTCAGCCCGCGCGCCCACACCTCGAACTCGTGCCCGCCGCCGCCCTGTCCGAAGGCCTTGCGGGCCGCTCCCACATCGCGCTTGGACCAGGTGCGCAGCGCCGGTTCCAGCACGTCGCCGCGCAGATGGGCGCCGCGTCCCGCCGAGTCCAGGGCCCGCGCGGTCCGGAACACCTTCACGGCCAGGTCCGGTTCGGGCGGTTTCTTCTGCTGACGCCCTTGGCCCCGCTTCGGAGGCAGGGCCAACCGGGTACGGGCCGCTCGGCAGTAGGCGTCGAACACGTCCTGGCCGCAGTCGGAGAGAGCCTCGGCGGCGTGCTCCGGGCGCCAGTGCAGCAACCGGTCCGCGGTCAGCCGCAGCGCGATCGTGGCGACCACCACCTGTGCGCGCCGCACCTCCGCCACCACGGCCGGCAGCGCCGCCGGACCCTCCGCCCCGCGCGCCCGGGCCAAGCGGTCCAGCACCTCCGTGACCGCTCGCCATTCCGCGATCACCCGGAGCCCGGCCTCCGGCAGCTGTCGCCCGAGCGGGTGCCGGGACAGTTCGTGCAGCGCTCGCCGCCACTCGGTCTCCTGACCCTCGGCCGGGACGACCACCAGCGCCTCGGTGATCCAGTGGCCCACACCCGAGGCGACGCGGGTGTGCTCGTTGACCAGACCGGCCACGGCCAGCACCGCGGCAGGTCCGTGGTCGGGCCCCCAGACCCGGACCAGCAGCTCCTCGTCCAGATCGTGTGCGGGCAGCCCCGGGGCGTTCGAACCACGGGTCTCCTGGCGCAGGGCCACCACTCCCCGCAGCAGGCGCAGCGGGTCGTTCGCTCCCGAGGCCAGCATCCGCAGCTCGCGCAGGACCGCGGTCGAGCCGTCCCGGTCCTCCACGAACAGCGCGCCCACCGGCCCCGCGGCCAGGTCCGCCAGCGTGGTGCGGGGCAACGCGGTCAACCCCGCGGCCGCCCCCCGGCGCAGGGGTTCGTGCGCCCGGAGCAGCCGCACCAGGTCGGGGTCGGGCTCGGCCCCCGCCGGGGTGGCGGCCAGGTACTCGGTGACCGTTCCGCGCCCGTACCCCGCCAACGCCGAGGCGGGCAGGGACAGCCCGCCCGCCCGTGTCCAGCGCAGGAGTTCCACGGCGCGGTCCGGCGGTACCCGGCCGAGCGTGCCGTCGAGCAGCCCGGAGGCCCGTTCGAGGGCGGCCTTCCGCACGATCTCGGAGCGCATGGGTGACACCGGGGGTGCCTGTGCTCCGGCGGCGATACCGTCCAGCGAACGTCTCACCATCACCCCCTCCAGCCGGTCGGTGAGCGCGCCCGAACCCACCCGGTGCGCCACCCCCTGGAGGCGGACCAGCTCGTCGTCGTGCAGGGAGTCGGTATCGGCGTCGAGCAGGCGTTCGAGCAGGTCGTGTGCGCGTCCAGGGGTCAGCCAGGAGGCCGCGTGGGGCAGCCACCCGCGCACCGCGCGCAGGTCGGGGTCGGTGGTCCGGGTGGAGTCGTCGGCGAGCGAGGCCGCGGCCAGCACCGGGCGCCAGTCGCAGAGCGGCCCCTCCGCCCCCGACGCGTAGGGGAGTGCGCGGGACCAGAGCGCGGGCGTTCCCGCCACCCCCGATCCCAGGATGACCGACACCACTGTCAGGGTGTCCGGCCCGGGCGGTTCGACGGCGTCGGGCAGCCCGTTCCCCTCGGGCAGCCTGTCTGCCTCGGGGGCCCGGCTGTCGCCCTCCGGGTTGAAGACCGCGAACCGGCCGCGGAGCATGTACGTGTCCGTGCCCGGAGGCACGGCCACCACGTGCACCGCGGTCGACTCGGGGCTGCCGCTGTAGGTCGCGAAGGACATCGTCCGCGCCCGGTTGGGCGGGAGCAGGTGGGAGAGGGCGGCCACCCAGTGGGCCGCCGCCTCGTCGTCCGCCACGAGGAGCACGGGGACCCCGTCCTCGATCGCCGCGTCCACCGCCACCAGCAGCGGTTGGAGGAGCCGCCCCCGATCGCCCCGCAGCCAGGCGCCGGTGCGCCGCCGGTCCAGCGGCCCGGGCGGGAGGGGGAGGCCGGGCAGGTCGGGGCTGTCCACCGGGGTGCTCGCCCAGAACCCGGCCCCCCACAGTTCGGCGGGCAGCGGGCCGTCGGCCACGTCCAGCAGCAGGCTGTGCGCGAAGTAGTTGCCCGGCCGCCCCGACGGGTCGTCACCGCTGGAGACGACCCGGCTCAGGACCGGCGATCCGCCCAGGTCGGGGGAGTAGCAGAGGTTGACCGGGTGCCGGTCGACGTCCTCGGAAGCCATGGCACGCGGGGGTTCGTAGACGGTGAAGCGCTCCACCTCGCGCAGGACCTCCTGGTCCACACCGGGGGTCGCCGCGTTGAACTGGTAGCCGGTGTAGCCGGCCAGGCCGTGTTCGCACGAGGTGTAGTACAGCTGAGGTGAACCCATCGCCTATGCGTGCCCTTTCCGTGGAGCCTGTGCCTGTGCCGGGTGCGGGGTCTGGTCGAGTGGGGTGCTGGCCGACGTGGCGTGTCGGCCGGGTGCGGGGTCCGGTCGGGTGCGGTGCGGGTCGAAGCGGGGTCATGGCTGCGTGCGGAGCTGGTTCGCCGGTCAGCGCTGCCGGCTCCTGGACGGGATCACCCCGAACTCGGAGAGCAGCCACAGGAACGGGTCGGCCACCCGGTAGGGGCGCACCCCGCCCTGGATCCGGTTGTTCTCGCTCGGGGTGTCGCCCAACGAGGACACCCCGAAGTAGCGGGCGTTGCGGTAGTGGTTGCGGACGTGGTCGTCGATGGCCGCGCTGCCCCAGCGGTCGAGGAGCTGCTGGATCTGGGCGTGCACGTCCTGGCTGTCGGTCTCGTCGAAGAACGGCTCGCTCGGCTGCGGGCGGTGCAGCGGCGACCCCTCGTCCATCGCGCCGCGCAGGGCGTCGGTCTTGGTCAGGCACACGGCGATCGGTACCTGGATCAACCGCTTCGGACTGCCCTCCCGGCGCATCAGGAGGTCGGTGACCCGCTCCAGCATGTGGATGGGCTGGTTCTCGGCGCTGTCCCGGGCGGGCATCAGCGTCCCGGACGGGGCCATCCGCCGGGCGCCGTCCATCTGGAGGGTGTCCAGCAGCACGATCACGCCGTCCGCGTTGTTCAGGTAGCGCAGGTTGGTCTCCACGCTCCCGGCGTCGTGGAGATCCTCACCGGCGGTGTCGAAGAACGACAGCAGGGTGTGGTCCGGCCGGTTCCCGGTGAGTCCGCGCCGTTTGGTGGTGAACCGGAACAGCAGGGGCGCGCGGTTGGCCCCAGCGGCCGGGGACGTGGCCGGGAGCAGACCGCCGTCCTCGTACAGCTTGGACTCGTAGTCGCGGCCGAAGCTCTGCCTGGTGTGGTCGTCCGACCCGCCGACGGAGGCGTTGAACCGGCTGCCGACCCGGTTCTTCAGCTCGTGGATGAGCACCGTCATGAAGACGGTCTTGCCCGAGTTGCGGGCACCGACCATCGCGATCATGCGGCCGCGCATCCGGCCGAAGTTCACCGGCATCCGCGCGTGGCACACCATGCAGACCTTCCGGTCGGAGACCACCGAGCACGAGGGGCACGCGGCCTTGGCGCGCCGGCCGTTGGCCTCGAACACCGGCGGCATGCGGTCCGCGCGGCCCCAGTGGGTCCGCATCGCCGGGTCCACCACGAGCGAGCAGGCGTCGCCGGACGGACCCGGCCGCCCCACACAGCGGAAGCGGATCTGGCGTTCGGTGAAGTCCGAATAGCAGTAGGGGCACACCACGCGCGGCCCGTCCAGGGGATTCAAAGACGCAGCTCCTTCACTGAGGGCTGGCGCAGGCGCACGCCCGCGCTCTCACCCGCCGGAAAACACATCAACCAGGCCGGGCCGCGTTCCCGGGGCGGTTGGACCCGCACCGACACCCACTCCCCGGCGGACAGGCGGCGGGCCGGGAAGGTCGCCAGCACCCTGCCCTGCTCGACGGAGCCCGGCTGGATCCGCCCGGGTGCGTACACGACCGCGACCTCCGGCATGTCGCAGGCGGCTTCGGCCCCGACCCGAACGATCCGTTCGCGGCGCAGCAGGCCGACCGTCTCCACCCGGTAGTCGAGTACCGCCTTGCCGGGTACGGGCACGGTCGCCGGGCCGCTGAGCGACTCACCGGAGTCGGAGGCCACCGCGGTCCGGACCGTCACCAGCACGGGGCCGGAGCCCATGTGCGCCTCGAACCCGCCCTCGGCCGCGTACCGGGTCCTCGAGCGGCGCGCCTCGCCGTACGGGCGCGTGCCGCCGGACCCGCCCGCCTCGCCGGTGCCGCCGTAACCGTCCGGCCCGCCGGAGGCTCCCGCGCCGGCAGGCGAGCCGTCCGTGCCGGTGTCCTCCCGCCAGCTCACCACCGCTGTCACGGCCTGGTCGGGCCAGGTCCAGCTCAGCCGGACCGCCGTGTCGAACCGTTCGGCCCGCAGGTCGGTGACCGGGGGCGCCGCGGTGACCCGCACCCGCTCACCCGCCACGGCCTGGTCACCCGTCACCGTCACGGCCACGACGTACGTGACTCCCGAGGGGAGCGGGAGCTGGGCCCGGGACCTGCCGTCCGGGCCCGTCACCGCCTCGCTCGGGACCTCCGTTCCGAGCGCAGACCACCGGTCGGCCGGCACGGTCTCGCCCGGCGGCCACGGCGGCGGCCGGTCCGCGGTGAACAGCAGCACCCGGCCGCGGGTCGGCGCGGTCCACGAGGCCACGAAACCCTCGGCCTCGGACTCCACCACCAGATCCTGGACCGGGGCCGGGGCCGAACCCGGGTTGGCGCGCCGCACGAGCCCCTCCGCGCCGCGCGTCCAGCCCTGCGAGGTCAGGTACATCGCGCGCACCCGGTAGTAGTACTCCACATCCGGGCGGACGGCGGTGTCACGGAACCCCGTGCCGTCGTTCTCGACCGGCACCCCGTCACCCAGGCCCCGGGGAGGGTTCCCCTCCGCGCGCAGCACCTCCACCCGGACCGCCTCCGGCGGGGGCCGCCACGAACCGCTCACGGAGGACTCGCCCGAGCGGACCCGCAGCTCGGTGACGTCGGGCGTGATCATCACCGGCCTGCTCGACACCGCGGACGACACCCCGCGCCCGCCGCGCACCGCCACCACCGAATAGCGGACCTCACTGCCCACCGGTACGTCGTCGTCCACGGCCTCGGTGCCGGACACCTCCGCCAACGGCCGCTCCCGAGCGGTCCCGCCCCGACCGGCCAGCCGGGCCACCCGGTACGTCACCCGTCCGGCCAGGCTCGTGCTGGGCTGCCACGTCACCACGACGCGGCGCCCGTCCACCCGCGCCGCGGCGCCACCCGGCGGCGCGGGCGCGACCGCCCCCAGCCGGGCGGCCAGTTCGGTGTCGTCGGCGGCCAGCTCCACCGCCGACGACAGCTCGAGCGCCGCGTCCTCCGGGCGCCGGTCCAGCAGGGCGGCCTCCGCCCGCCGGACCAGATCCGACACCCGTTCCGCGGCTTCGTCCACCCGCGCCCGCAGCTCGTGGTCGGCGGGCAGCTCGGCCGCGGCCGCCTGGGCCTGCCGGAGGCGGTGGCCGGTGAGCAGCTCGCGTACCTCCCACTCGACCCGGGCGCCCCGGTCCATGCCTGCTTCGCCGCGGCGCACGGACGCGGCGATCAGTGCGGCCTCGTGTCCGTCGAGCCCCAACGCCACCCAGGGCTGGACGAGGGCCCGCTCGGACAGGACCGCGGGGCGGGAGCTCAGGTGCTCGAGGATCTCCCACAGCGCGATCCGGCCGCGCAGCTCGGGGGAGCGGGCGGTCCGCAGCAGGGCGACGACCCGTTCGGCCGCCACCTTGCTCTCGGTCATCGCCTCCACCTGGATGCGCCGACCGGCGGCGTCCAGGGCGGCGTCGCTGAGCGTGGTCTCGGCACCGCCGCCGTCCCCGCTGCCGGGGTCCGTGCTCCGGAGCCGGAACCCGTCGAGCACGCTGAACCCGGCGGCCAGGCGCTCCTCGCCGAACACCACGGTCGGGGAGAACGGCACCCCGCGCGTGCGCAGGTGCTCGCTCAGGGCGCGGGTGTCGCGGATCGGCGGGGCGGTGGGCAGGTCGGGCAGCCGGTCCACGACCTGCACCCCGTGCGTGCGCAGGTCGCCGACGGCCTCCTCCTCGGAAACGGGAGCCCAGCGCAGGAGCTCGTCGAGCGCCTCACGGTCCATCACCTCGGTGGTGAGGCCGCGGACGGTGCTCTCCCACTCGTCCCGGCCCTGCCTGGTCCTCTCCTCGCGCACCCGCAGGAAGTGGGCGTGGGTGAGCGCGCCCTCGCTGGACAGCCGCTCGTGCGCCGCCACCATCTCGGACAGGACCTGTCGCAGCGCCCTGCGGGTACCCATGAGGCCCCTCCAGTAGGCGCACACCTCGTGCGTGTGCGCGGCGAAGGCGGCGCCGTCCATCCGCAGCCGGGCGCTCAGCTCCACGTCGATGCCGTAGCGCTCGAACAGGTCGGCGGGCACACCGTCGCGCCGGGCCGCCGCCAGTACCTCCTGTTCGTACCGGCCGCGGGTCCGCTGGTCCCAGGCCATCGTCGCTCCCGTCCGTCGCCTCGGGGTTCGGGGCCGCCGCTCAGCCGGAGGTGCGGATCCTCGCCACCGCCTGACGGGCCTCGGCCGCGCCCTCGTCGGTCATCCCGCCGATCTGGATGTCGAAGTCCACTTGGGTGCCGGTGGCCGGGTCCCAGCCGTGCACCTGGAGCAGTCCGGTCTCGGTCAGGTGGAACTTCACCCGCATCGGGGTCCCTGACGGGCCCTTGGGTAGCCCTTGGAGCAGGCCCTCACCGATGTAGGAGTTGTGCTCCATCTGCTCCGACTCCACGGCACCCGCCTGCTCCCAGACGTCGATGCTCACCGACGTCTGGTTCGGATAGACCGTCCGGTACCCCTCCTCCACCGTGACCGGCAGCGGATCGTTCGCGTGGACCAGGTGGTCGATGTAGCGGCGGGCCTGGTCGGGGTCCTGCTGGAAGAGCGGGTCCTTGTCGTCCACCGTCTTCAGCCCGAAGGCCCGGGGGGAGACCGTGGTGACGGTCTTCTCCGCGAGCTCCCGCACCTCGCCGGGTGACATCCCCAGGCCGGGCGCGATCTCTGCCGCCTGCCGGTCCAGATCCGCGTCCGAGCCCGGGCCGATGACGTTCTTGATCTGTCGGACCAGGGCGAACAGGGCGGCGCCCTTGGCGACCGCCAGGTCCGGTTCGTGCAGGTGCGGCTCGAACCCGAACCGCTGGCGCAGGGACTCCGCCACGGCGGGCATCCGGGTCATGCCGCCCACCAGCAGGACGTCGTCGAAGCGGTCCACCCCCCGCTCGCGGGCGGCGTGCACGGTGCGTTCGGTGATGGTGAGGGTGCGCTCCAGGAGCTCGGAGGTGAGCTCCTCCACGTCGGCGCGGGACAGCTCGACCCGTACCGCCGAACCCTCGAAGCGCAGGTTGTGCCGGGTGCTCTCCTTGGTGCTGAGCGCCTTCTTGATCTGTTCGGCCGCCAGAGAGAGGTCCTGGAGGAACTGCTCGTCGCCGGAGGGGTCCTGGCCGGGGTGCTCGGCGGTGAACCGCTCCAGGAGCAGGTCGACGAGCTTCTCGTCCCAGTCGGCACCGCCCAGCCGGTGGTCCCCGTCCGTGCACACCACGCGCACGTCGTTGTCCTCCACCCGGATCACGGTGGTGTCGAAGGTGCCCCCGCCCAGGTCGTAGACGAGCAGGTGGCGGGGCTCCCCGCCGGTGTCCAGGCTCTGGTAGTGCAGGGCCGCGGCGACCGGCTCTGCCACGATGTCCAGCACGTTGAGCCCGGCGATCTCCCCGGCCCGCTGGGTGGCCTGCCGCTCGGTGAGCCCGAAGTAGGCGGGCACGGTGATCACGACGTCCTCGACCGTGCCGCGGTCGTGCTCGCCGGCCGCGCGGGCCAGTTCGCGCAGGATCAGCGCGGAGACGGACTCGGGCGTGTGCGTGCGGCCGTGGAACTCGTAGTTGGCCTCCTCGCCCATCTGCCGTTTGACCAGCGCCACCACCTGG
Organism: Nocardiopsis oceani; assembly: GCF_054777395.1. Lineage (NCBI taxonomy): Bacteria > Bacillati > Actinomycetota > Actinomycetes > Streptosporangiales > Nocardiopsidaceae > Nocardiopsis > Nocardiopsis oceani. Next base: position 68,007 of record NZ_BAAHAR010000020.1, on the reverse strand, counting down.
TCCGGAAAGAGGAGGGCGGTGTTCTTGGCCTCGTCGCCGACCACCACGTTGTCCGCGGACTCGAAGTAGACGACCGACGGGGTGGTGTCGTTGCCGACCGCGTTGCGGGCGATGGCCGGGCGACCGGTGTCGTCCACCGATGCCACACAGGAGTAGGTGGTGCCGAGGTCGATTCCGTAGGTGGTCATGGGGGCCTTCCAGACTCAGGGTCGTGGGGCGGTCGCTGGCTCGGCGTTCCGGTAGAAGTGCGCTCTGACCCTGCGCCGGACGCGTCCGGTGGCGGCGTCCCGGAAGCCCTGGGAGACCACACGGGCGATCGTGTCCGCTTGGGCGGGGTCCGGTGCGTCGACGGTGGACAGGGGTTGGTGGAGGTCGCCACGGAAGGGGTCGCCGGGGCGGGCCTCCAGGGGCATCACCCCGACCCGTTCCAGGGCGAGGAGTGCGTCGTCGGCCAGGCTCGCCAGGAGGGTGGCGGTCCGGTCCTGGTCCTGGTCTCGGAGGCGGCGGGCTTCGTCGCCCAAGTGTTCGTGCAGGCGGATGAGGTCGGCGATGACCGGGTCCAGGACGGAACGGCGCTCGCCGGCCCGCAGCTCCTGGTTCTCCGCGTGCAGGCGGTCGATGACGGCTTCGCGGTGGCGGGCGCGCTCGTCCAGTTGGGCCATGCGCTCGTCTAAGGAGACCAACTGGGCGGCGACCACTGCGGCGCTGCCGGGGGTGGCCTCGGGGGTCTCGGGTCCTGGTGCGTCGGTGGTCTCCAACGGGCGGCCTTTCGCCGTGTTGACGGGGGGTTTCCGGAGGCGCGGGCCGGGAACGGCGGATCTTCGGGGCCCGCCGGTGAGGTGGCCACGAGCATACTGCGGAGCGTGTTCGCCAAACTCGGTGAGGCTCCTTTCCCCTGGGTCGGGATGCGGGTATTCCCAGTGGTCACATAACGAATTATCGCGACCTTTCCGGTCGTTCCCGGGGGCTCTGGCCGCATGCGGCCACAGACTTGACCGGTGGTCTCATGTTCCTGCTGGTTCCTGTGCGTGGCAAGGGATCGGGCCGATTTGGCCAACCAGGCGGCCGGGTGCGAACGTAGGTCGGGCGGGCTCAGACCCGGAGTGGTTCCCCAACCGGCACCCCCGCCCGCCGAGAGCGGGTGCGGTGAGAGGAATAGTGGGTACGTGACTTCGTCATGGCCGAAAAGGCTGATCAGCCCGAGCGGTATCGCCTTTGTTGTTCTTTGTTTCTTCTTCCCCTTCTTCTCTGTCTCCTGCAGCGGTGTCCTGGGGAGCCTCGAGGTCAGTTACAGCGGTATGGCGCTGGCGTTCGACGGCGCCCCGCACATCAACGGCACCCTCGCCGACGAACTGGGCCCCGGTGACCTCCAGGACCTGGAGGTGGGCGTGGTCCCTGCCCTGTTGATCTCGCTGGTCACCCTGATCGCCGGGGGTGTGCTGAGCGGGGTGCTTCCGGGACGGGTGGCACGCTCCGTCTCCGGCCTGTCCGCCGCGGCCCTCACCCTGGTCCTGGTGGTGGTCAACCAGGTGGGTATGCACTCGGGTTTCCAGGAGGAGGTCCAAGCGGAGGTGGGTGAGGCCTACACCCAGTACGGACACTTGGAGGCGACGGCGGGGCTGGGCTTCTGGCTGGTGTGCGTGGGGCTGTTCGGGGTGCTGCTCTACAACGCGGTGGACCTCTCCCTGTACCGGCGGGGGCCGGTACCCGGCACGGTGACCGCGGGCGGGATGCCGCCCGGAGGACCACCGGCACCCCCGGGTTACGGCCCGCCGGAGCCCGGGCCAGGGGCCGGACCGGTTCCCGGGCCGCCGGGGCCGGCACCCCCGGGCCAGCCGGGGCCTGGCCAGCCGAGTACGGACCCGGCGGGGAAGGGCCAGCCGAGGACGGGCAGGCCGGCCTACGGGCCGCCGCCCGGCTACCCGTGGCAGGCCGAGCCGCACGGCCCGGCACAGGGCCAGGCGCCCCCAGGACCGGGCCGCTCCGAGCAGGGCATGTCCGACCAGGGATGGCCCGGCCGGACACCCCCGGGAATGCCGGGGCTTCTCCCACCCGAACACCCCGGTCAGGGCCCCGCGGCTGGCCCGCCGACCCTCGGGAACGGCTGACGAGGACACCGCACCCCTGGGTCACTCCAAGGGCTGGTCCAGGGCCCCGTCCATCCGGGAGCCGAGGTCGTCGGCGAGCAGGCGCGCGTACGTCTCGGTGACGTGGTGCGAGTCCCGGTAGACCACCACGTTGCCGATCACCGCGGGACAGACACCGTCGGCGCAGAAGCGGTCGGTGAGGTCGATGATCTCGGCGCCCTCGACCTCCGGGACCGCCAGCTCCTGGGGGTCTTCGCGGTGGAAGGCCTCCGCCGCGCTCTGGTCACAGGCGGAGGGGTCTCCGATGTGGTGCGCCAGGCACTCCAGCACGTCCGGTTCGTTGCGGGGCGTGTCCCGTACGACCAGGACGGGGGTCCCCGCGTCGGCCACCTCGCCCCACAGCTCGACCATCCCGTCGGCCATGGTGTCGCGCCACTCCGGTCCCCGTTCGACGCCGTACAGCGAACCGCCCACGGACGTACTGGTGAACAGCAGGTCCGGTTCCAGCTCCTCGAGTTCGTCGAGTACCGCCCGGTTCCAGGTCCGGCACTCCTCGTAGGGTCCGCCCTCCCTGCTGGGCAGTACCGAAGCGAAGGCGCAGGCCGACTTGGCGTACATGGCGAGCCGCCACCCCCGCTCCTCGGCGAGCTCCTCCAGAGCGGGGAACCAGTGGATGGTGTGCGAGTCGCCCGCGACCGCCACCGTCGTCTCCCCGTCCTCCGGCCCGTAGAGACAGGGGTCGGAGGGATCCTCCTCGAGGAAACCGGCCTGGCAGCCGTCGTCGTAGGTCCTGGGTACGTCCCCTTCGGCGTCCAGCGGCGAGGGGTACATCGCCGCGTCCGTACCGTCGGTCCGGTCGATCGCCTCGGGGCCCACGTGCACCGCCGGGTCGAACTCGGGGGAAGGGAACCGCTCCACCCGGACCCACGCCGTGGCGGCCACCGCGGCCACCGCCAGCACCCCGGCCAGGGCCGCGGCGGCAGCGGAGCGGCCGCGGCGCACCAGCCCGCGCCGTGCCACCGGGTCCTCCACCCAGACCTTGGTCGCCCACGCCACCAGGAACGACAGGAAGGCCACCGCCGCGACACCGAGCGGCCCGGGAGAGTCCCCGTCCACCAGCACCACCGCGAACACCATCAGCGGCCAGTGCCACAGGTACAGGGGATAGGAGAGGTCACCGGTGAACCGGGCCGGTCCCGTGCTCAGCAGCCGTGCGGCCGACATCCCGCGCGAGTCCTCGGCGGCGATCACGGCCACCGCCCCGAGGACGGGCAGCAGGGCCGCGTACCCGGGGAAGGGCGTCCCGGAGTCGTAGGACACGGCGGCGGCCGCGATGGCAGCCAGCCCCGCCCACCCGAGCGGGAGCCGGAGCGGTTCCGGTAGTCCGCGCCCGGGCAGGAGGACCGCCAGCAGGCCGCCCGCGGCCAGCTCCCACGCGCGGGTGGTGGGCAGGAAATAGGCGGCGGGGTCTCCGCCGGAGGTCAGCACCACCGAGTAGACCAGCGATGCGATGAACACCGAGGCCAGGAGCAGCGTCAGCACCACGGTCCCGGCCCGCCCGCAGGCAGGCCCGTTCGCACCTGCGCCGACACGTTCGCCCCCGCTCCTGAACCACCGGCGGAGCACGAGCGCCCAGAGCACGAACAGCAGCGGCCACAGCACGTAGAACTGCTCCTCCACCGACAGCGACCAGAAGTGCTGCACCGGACTGGGCGGGGTCTCCGCCTCGAGGTAGTCCAGGGCCTGGTCGGCCAGGTAGAGGTTCTCGACGTACGCCGCGGAGGCCAACAGTTGCCAGGCGGTGTCGCCCAACCGCGTGGCGGGCAACAGGACCAGGGACACCGCACCCGTGACCAGCAGCACCACCGTGGCGGCCGGCAGCAGGCGCCGCACCCGCCGCACGTAGAACCCGGCGAGTGACACCCGGCCGTGCTCACGGACCTCGCGCAGCAGGAGCGACGTGATGAGGAAGCCGGAGATCACGAAGAACACGTCGACGCCCACGTACCCGCCGGGCAGCAGGCCGGGGTCGAGGTGGTAGACGAGTACGAGCAGCACGGCGACGGCGCGCAGTCCCTGGACCTCGGGCCGGAAACGGCTATGAGGGCGTGCGGCCCGGGCGGACGGCGGGGCGGTCGGCGGCGGGGAGGTGGCGGGCGAGCGCATGCCGTCATGGTGTGCGCGCCCGGTGCCCCCGCGTGCCCGGCACGGGCCGCCGTCGACCAGTGTTCCCCGACTCTTCGCCGCCCGGCGACCCGCCCTCCCCGCCCCCGTCACCGCACCCGAGCTGATCCCGAGTCGGCCCCGTCACCGCCCCGAGCCGCCCCCGTCGAACGTCCCTAGGCGGGCCGCCACCGGTTCTTGATCTCCTGCTTGAGCACCTTGCCGATCTTTGATCGCGGTAGGTCGGGCCAGATGCCGATCTGCTTCGGCGTCTTCACGCTGCCCAGCCGTGCCTTCACGAAAGCCGTCAGCTCGTCCGGCGTCGTCTGCTGCTCCGGACGTAGCTGGACCACCGCCGCGACCTGCTCGCCCCACTTCTCGTCCGGCAGGCCGACCACGGCGGCGTCCTGCACTGCCGGGTGGGCCAGCAGGACTTGCTCCACCTCCGCCGAGTACACGTTGAAACCTCCGGTGATGATCATGTCCTTCGCCCGGTCGACGATGTAGAGGAAGTTGTCCCCGTCGAGGTAACCGATGTCGCCGGTGTGGTGCCAGCCGTACTCGCTGACCGCAGCGGTGGCCTCGGGGTCCTGGTGGTAGCCGTCCATGACCAGCGGGCCGCGCACCACGATCTCGCCGCGCTTACCGATCGGAAGCGGGTTGCCCTCCTCGTCCAGCACCGCGACCTGGGTCAGCGGGGTTGGTCGTCCCGCGGAGGAAAGCCTTTCAGTGGCCACCGATCCGTCCGTGCGGAAGTGGTCGGCGGGGGCGAGGGCCGCGATCATGTTCGGCGCCTCCGTCTGGCCGAACAACTGCCCGAGCACCGGACCGATCCGGGTCAGCGCCTCCTCCAGGCGTGTCGGCGACATGGGGGCGGCCCCGTACCAGAGGCAGCGCAACGACTCCAGGTCCGTCGAGTCAAGATCGGGGTGGTCCAGCAACCCGTAGACAACGGTCGGCGGCAGGAAGGCGTGCGTGATGCGATGCCGCTCGACGAGCTGGAGGAAGTCGCCGAGGTCCGGGTTCGGCATGATGACGATCTCACCACCGAGCGCCATGATCGGGAAGGTGAGCACACCCGCGGAATGGGTGAGCGGGGCGATCGCGAGGTACCGGGGCCGCTCGTCGAACGGGTAGCTCATCAGCGTCGTCGCGGTCGCGGTCGCCATGTTGGTCCCGGTGAGTCGGACACCCTTCGGCAGCCCGGTCGTGCCACCGGTGCCGGCGAGCATGCACAACTGGTCCCCGGTGCGCGGGACCTCCTCCGGCTGCCGGTAGTTCCGCTCGACCCACTCGTCGAACGCCTCCGCGCCGTCGACCTCTCCGTCCAGGCACACCAGGGTGGTCAGTTCCGGCAGCTCACCGCGGATCCGCTCCACCAGCGGGGCGAACTTCTCTTGGAAGAAGAGGCAGCGGCAGCCGAACATGTCCAGTAGCTGCTTGTTCTCGGCGGCCTCGTTGCGGGGATTGACGGGACACCACACCGCGCCGGCACGGGAAATACCGAACACGCAGGTCAGGGCCAGCGGATCATTCGCCGACAGCACCGCCACCCGATCGCCGTCGCCGACGCCGGACCCGTGCAGGGCCCCGGCGATCCGGCGGGACAGATGCTGCACCTCGGCATAGGTGCGTGATTCACCGTTCGTCGTCAGACAGGGTTTGTTGCCACCTAGGGAGGCACCCTTGTCCAGGTAGTCGGCCAGCCGCATTGCTTACCTCTTCGTTGGGGCGCTGGTGCGCCGGGCCCCGCAGGTCCGGCGCACCAGGGGGTCAGTGGTGGACTTCGAGGACCGGTTCGAGCGCCAGGCCGAACGCACGGAGCGTGCCCAGCAGCTCGCGGTGTCCGAAGGCCTGGCAGCTGGAGGCGAATCCGACCTTTCGCGGCGGCTGCTGCAGCAGCTCCGCGGCCGCGTGCACGTTCAGCAAGGCGGTCTGCTTGTAGTTGCAGTTGCCGTGGATCACGCAGTGCGCGCGACCCAGTGGCCCCGAGGCGTAAACGGAGTCGAGGGAAGTGTTGATGCGCGGGTTCTCCCGCGGCGGCATCTCGCTGCGGATCTCGGCTGAGATCTGGTCGACGACGGCGAACTTCTCCTCCGTGGAGAGGCCCTCCATCTGCTGCAGCGCGGACGCGACGATCTGCGGGACCGCCTGCATCAGCGACCGGTCGAGCACGCCCCCGAGCGCTCGCACGTTCGCCACACGCGGGTCATTCTTGAACCACACGGGGTGTGACGTGCCGCCCCACGGCAGCGCGAGACCGAGCGCGTGCTGCCCGGGCACGGCCACATCGGCGGGCCAACCCTCCGCGGGCCACGCCACGTACTCGTTCTGCTCAAGGCGGTACGCGTCGGCGAACGCCGCGTTGGTGAGGATGGTGTTGATCGAGGCGACCGTCGGGTAGCCCTTCCAGAACACCTCGACGTCGAGGGTGTCCAGGCCGGGCGTCTCCAAGCAGTAGTTGGCCGCTATCTCCCCGATGGTGTACATCTGCGCCAAGCCGGGGGTGAGGAGCAGGCCGCGCGAGGCGAACTCGGCACCGTAGCGTTGCTCGGCTTCGATCATCCAGTTCTGTTCGCCATTGGGGTCGGTGTAGTGCGCACCGATCTCCAGGCAGGCCTGCACCACCTCGTGCCCGTAGCGGGCGAAGGGGCCGACCGTGTTCAACACGACCGCGGCGCCCCGGAACTGGTCGGCCAGCGCCGCAGCGGTGTGCTCCACCTCCACGATGTCGTAGTCGACGGTCTCGATTCCCGGTACCGCACCGACGGCTTCCTTGACCCGCTGGTGGTTCCGGCCCGCGGCCAGGAAGGGAATGTTGTACTCGCGCAGGTACTCGCAGATCAGCCGCCCGGTGTAGCCGGAGGCGCCGTAGACGACTACACGCTTGTCAGCAGTCATGGACTTCGTTCCTTTCGTACTCGTGGAAACGCTTCACATGCCCATGCCGCCATCGACCGGGAGCCCTGCCCCGGTGATGTACTTGGCGGCGTCGGAAGCCAGAAAAACCACGGCGTCGGCCATGTCGTCGACTTGCCCGAGGCGCCCTTGCGGAGTCAGGCCCACGACCGCCTGCGCGGCCGCCTCCGCGGACGGGAACAGTCCGATCTCGGCGCAGTCCCCGGCGAGCTGGTTGCCCATGTCGGTGGGCGTCAGGCCCGGGAAGATGCAGTTGACACGCACTCCGTAGCCGAGCTTTCCGGACTCGGCGGCGGCCACGCGGGTGAGTCGGTCGATGGCCGACTTCGTCGCCGAGTAGAGGGAGATGCCGGGGAAAGCGATCGTGGCCGCGACAGAGGCGACGTTGACCACCGCACCGCCGTTGCCGCCCGCGCCGCCGGGGCGCATGGCGCGCAACCCGTGCTTGAGACCAAGCGCGGTGCCGAGCACGTTGACGTCGAGCATCTTGCGGACGTCCGTCGGGTCGAGGTCGACGAGCAGGCTTGTGGTCTCCACACCCGCGTTGTTCACCAGGAGGTCCAGCCCCCCGGTCTCGTCGACTACGCGCTGTACCGCCTCGGCCCAGCTCCCGTCCTCGGTGACGTCCAGCCGCACGAACTCCGCGGTGGCCCCCGCGTCCCGCAACGACTGCGCGGTCTCCTTGCCGACGTCCTCAAGCACGTCACCGATGACGACGTCGGCGCCCGCCCGGGCCAGCGCCTCGGCCATACCCGCCCCGAGTCCTCGTGCACCTCCTGTCACCAGGGCTTTCCGGCCACTTAGGTCATAACTGGTCATCCGACATCTCCTCGTAGAGATCGCTGATCCGCACGTCTTGAAAAGCACTCGTGCGATGTGGGTCACACCGTAAGCGGCGTATTTGACAGTCGTCAAGCTTTTCTTTGACAGTCGTCAAGCAATGCCGGGTCGGCAGGAGATAGACTCGCTCCGTCATCACAGCCGCGTACCGCCACCAGCCGACAGGAAGAGCTCGTGACCGACGTCGCCGAGACGAAGCAGGAACGGATAGCCCGCCGTCAGCTCGACAAGTTCGAGGCGCGGCGAACGGAACTTGCCGTCACGACGCTGCACACGCTGGCCGACTTGGGCTACGCGCGAACGAGCCTGCGGGAGATCGCGCAGAATTCGGAGTTCTCCCACGGCGTCCTGCACTACTACTTCGCGGACAAGCGGGACCTCATCACTCAGGCGGTCCGTCAGTACGAGGCCGTGTGCGTCACCCGGTACGACGACGTGATCGAGAAGGCGACGACCGCGGACCAACTGCGGGACGGCTTCGTCAGCACGTTCGTGGAGACGCTGAAAACGGACGCCCCACTGCACCGGCTGTGGTACGACCTGCGCAATCAGGGCCTGTTCGACGCAACCTTCCGCGGGGACGTGCAAGAGATCGACAAGCGGCGGGAGGCGATGATCTGGCGGGTGGTCAGCCGCTACGCCGAGCTTGCTGGGGAAGAGCCGAGGACCTCGCCCGAGGCCGCGTACGCCATGCTCGACGGTCTGTTCCAGATCGGCCTGCGCCATTCGTTGTCCGGGATGAACGAAGAGATCGCGCAGCTGGAAGCGGAACTTCCCCGCGTGCTCACACTGCTGGTCCCAAGGTCCTGAGCTCCCACGTTCGCGACGTCGTACTCGGCGGCAACGCGTCCCTGCTCTGATCGGGCCCCAGGGGCCGTTGTTGTGGTTGATGGCGCGGGCACGCCGGTTCTCGGGCACACTGGCGAGTGGACTTTTCGTTCCGCGACCCCTTGCCCCCGCATGAGGAGACACCCCCGTGGCCGCCTTCGCCCGTACCCGCCTCGTGGTGGTCGTCGTGGTGTTGACCGTTCCCGCGGCGCTGTATCCGCTGGTGGGACTGTGGACACTCGCGTGGTTGCCGTTCGCCGTGGTGCTGCTGGGGACGGCCCTGGCCCGCCCCTCGATGTTGGAGGCCGCCCTGGACGCGGTGACCGGCAAGGACGAGCCCGAGGCGCGGAACGGGGCGGAACGGGGCGGGCCCGAAGCGAAGAATGCGGACGGGGAGCCCCGGGACCTCTCGGACCAAGGTGACGAGCCCGCGCCCCTCACGGCGCCGCGGGGGGAGTCCGGAACCCGCGGTGTGCGGGTGCGCCGGACCGAACTTCCCAGCAGCGTCGACGACTACGCGTTCGGGTTCTCCGCGCTCATCCACTGGCGATGGGCGCACCGGGTGGACCTGAGCCTGCGCAACCCGGCCGGTCCGGCCACCCACGCGATCGTGCTCCGTGCCGGGGAGGTCCTGCGCGACGTGCACCCCGGGGACCGCACGGTGGCCGAGAGCCAGCTGGAGGCGGAGTTCGCGGTGGAGGCCCCGGTCGCCGGGGGCACGATCCAGGTGTGGGCGGAGAAAGTCCGCCTGGAGCTGGCCCACGAGGACGAGGAACGCCTCGACCGCATGGCGCACATGCGCAAGGACCGTGCCCTCTGGGCCGCCGAGCACGAGGCCCGGCAGGTCAAGAGGTCGCTGTCCGGGGAACTCGACCACGAACCGGCTGCCGAACTCGCGCCCGACCCGATGCTCCGCGCCGACCTGCCCGCCCCGCACCTCTCTCAGGACCTCCCCGAACCCGGCGTCCCGATGCCGGGCAGCGTCGTGGACGAAGAGGGCTACGAGAGCTACTGGTGGCCCGCCGAGCAGGACGAGGAGGAGAGCGACATGGAGCAGGACGTCCAGGTCGCCATCCTGCGCGGGCTCATCGACTCCGTCGAGGACGAAGCCGAGCGGTCCGAGTTCGCCCGCGAGCAGGTGGACATCCTGCGCCGGACCGGTTTCGCGGACGTCGCCGAGCGCGTCCAGTCGATGTTCCCCGAGCGCTGAGGGGTTACCGGAATGTCGGCCCCGCCGCCTCACACAAGTACCCCGCCCGCTCACCTAGGTGCTCCCGCTCACCCAGGCGCTCACACGCTGTTGACCTTGGGGGAGTAGGCCGAGTGCAGCACCAGTGAGGCCGCTCCGATCGCGCCCACGTCCTCGCCGATGAGGGACGTGTCGACCCGCACGCGCCGCACGGAGCGGGCGAGCGTGCGTTCGGCGAGGGACGTCCGCAGCTCGTCCGCGTACAGGTCGCCGACGTTCGACATCCCCCAGCCGCCGAGCACCACCTGCGGTACGTCGAGCAGATTGAGCAGTGCGGTCGCGGCCTGGCCGAGCCGGCGCCCGGCCGCTCCGACCACGTCCAGGGCGACGGGGTCACCGGCCCGGGCCTCGCGGCACACCCTCTTGTAGGCGGCGACCGTGCGCGCCTGGCCGCGTTCGAAGTCCACCGGGTCCTCGCCCCTGCGGTGCGCGGCGTCCGCCGCGACGGCGTGCGGCGCGATGTAGGTCTCCAAGCAGCCGCGGTTCCCACACGGGCACACCGGACCCCGCGGGTCGACCGTCACGTGGCCGATCTCCGCCGCGTTCAGGGTGTCACCCCGGTAGACGCTCCCGTCGAGTACGAGGCCGCCGCCGACCCCGGTGCCGACATAGACGAAGGCCATGTCCGAGGACCGCTCTTCTCCGCCCGCCCAGCGCTCGCCGATGGTGGCCGCCGTCGCGTCGTTGTCGATGACCACCTCCAGTCCGGTGCCCGCCGCCAGGGCCTCGCGCAGCGGGACCGAGCCCCAGCCCGGCAGGTTCGGCGGGGTGACGACCCCGCCGCCGTTGTCGAGCGGGCCGGGAGTGGCCACCCCGAGTCCGAGGATCCGGCCGGGGACGCGGGCCTGTTCGATGATGGCGCGCACCGAACGGCTGAGGGCATCGATCACCCGGCGCGGCCCCTGCGCCGAGGGGGTGCGCCGACGGGTCCTGGCCACGACCTGGCCGGCTAGGTCGGTGACGACGAGCGTGGTCGAGGCGGGATCGATGTGCATGCCGACGGCGTAGTAGGCCCCGGCGTTGAGTCTGAGCACGGTCGCGGGCTTGCCGCCGCGGGAGGTGGCCTGGCCGTCCTCCAGGACGAGGCCGTCCTCCAGGAGCTTGCGGACGATGTTCGACACGGTCTGTGCGGTCAGGCCGGTCTGTGCGGCCAACTCGACCCGGCTGACACCGTCCGAGCGGCGCACGGCGTCGAGCACCCTGCTCTGGTTGAGCCCGCCCAGCCACAGCAGGTTGGTGCTTGTGCGCATACGCCGATGTCCCTCCGCCCGTTCCCTCCACCCGGTCGGGCCGCCTCCCGACCAGCGCCCCACCACGGGGGCAACCACATTGGAAGGTACCACTTCACCCATTGTCTTTATCCAAGGTTTTTAGTAAGCAGGTGATGTGAGTCACCTGCCCCGAAGGCCGGTTCCCCATCCGCGGGCGTCCTTCACCCACATGCTTCGTGAGGGGTCACCATGAGGAGAACTCGACGGAACACCATCCGCGCCGCCGCCGCGGTATCGGTCCTGGCGCTGGTCGCCGCGGGCTGCTCCGGGGACGCCGACCGGGACGAGAACACGGTCAGCGTCGCCTACATGAACTACGGAACCTTCATCGCGATGGACTCGCTCATGCAGGGGGTGAAGGAGGACTTCGAGGCGGAGAACCCCGACATCACCGTGGAGCTGAACGCGATCGAGGCGCCGGCCGACGACTACCAGACCCAGGTCAACCTCATGAACGGGTCCCCGGGCGAGGCACCGGACCTGATCTACCAGGACACCTTCACCATCAACCAGGACGCCGACGCCGGGTACCTGATGCCGCTCGACGACTACTTCGCGGACTGGGACGAGAGCGACCAGTTCAGCGACCAAGAGGCCGACGCCGTCACCTCCCTGGACGGGGACCGCTACGGCGTCATGCTCGGCACCGACGTCCGCGGCCTCTGGTACAACACCGAACTCCTCGAAGAGGCCGGCATCGACACCCCATGGGAACCGGCCACCTGGGACGAGGTCCTCGACGCGGCCCGGACCGTCCAGTCCGAGCTCGGCGACGGCGTGGTCCCGCTCCACGTCTTCTCCGGCACCCCCGCCGCCGAGGCCGCGTCCCTCGAAGGCTTCCAGATGCTCCTCAGCGGTACCGGCGACGAGCTCTTCGACGACGGCTCCGAACAGTGGGTCACCAGCAGCGCGGGTTTCTCCGACTCCCTGGAGTTCATCGACACGATCTTCGAGGAAGAGCTGACCTTCGACCCGCAGGACGCCCTCGACGCCAACATGGGGACGATCAACAACGAGGAGCGGTTCCCCGCCGGAGAGCTCGCCATCAGCCTCGACGGGTCCTGGGCCACCCAGTCCTGGATCGAGGAGGCCAACCAGCCCTGGCCCGAGTGGGAGGACCACATGGAGTTCACCCGCATGCCGACCCAGGACGGCGAGGAGCCCGGCGCCACGAGCATGTCCGGCGGCTGGGCGCTCTCCATGGGCGCGCACGCCACAGACCCCGACCTCGCGTGGGAGGTCATGACCCTGGCCCTCAACAAGGAGAACGCCACCAAGTTCGCCATCGAGGGCGGCCAGATCCCCGTCCGGGACGACGTGGCCGAGGACCCGGCCTTCGTCGACGAGGCACCGATGGCCGAGGAGTTCGCCGAGCTGGTGGAGATCACCGGATTCCGTCCCGCCTACAGCGAGTACCCGCGGGTCTCGTTGGCCATCCAGGAGGCCATGGAGGCCGTGATGCTCGATGAGGCCACCCCGGAGGAGGCCGCCGAGCTCTACGCCGAAGAGGTGGAGGGCGTCGTCGGTCCCGAGAACGTGACGACGGGCTCCTGACCGGTGCGGTCACAGTCAACCGGCCCCCGGGCGCCCTCCGGACCCCCGACCCCCGATACTGCCCCCGCCCCCGCCCGGCGCGTCCGGCAGGGGGAGGGGGACGGGCGCGCTGTCTGGGCGCGCGGAGCCTGGAGCCGGTCCACCCGGTGGGTCATCCCCATGGCGCCCGCCCTGTTCCTGCTCCTGGCGTTCTTCGCGGGCCCCATCCTGTGGACGGTCTGGGCCTCCTTCACGAACGCGGCGCTGACCGGTGCCCAAGCGGCGCAGACCGAGTTCGTCGGCACGGCCAATTTCGAGCAGCTGTTGTCCGACCCCCGGTTCCGGACCGCGACCCTCCTCACCGTCGCCTTCCTTATCGGCTGCGTGCTCGGACAGACGGTGCTGGGCCTGTCCCTGGCCCTGCTGCTCCAGCACCGCAACGGGGCCGTGCGCGCGACGGTGGGCGCGATCGTCGTCGGTGCCTGGGTGGTTCCGGAGGTCGTGGCCGGGTTCGTCTGGTACGCGTTCCTGGAGCGGGAAGGCACCCTCAACTCCATCCTCGGCACGCTCGGGGCCGGTGAGCAGAACTGGCTGTTCACGGCGCCGCTCCTGGCGGTGGTCCTGGCCAACATCTGGAAGGGCACCGCCTTCTCGATGATGACCTACTCGGCGGGCCTGTCCGAGGTCCCCGAGGACCTCAAGGAGGCGGCGCGCGTCGACGGCGCCTCCGGGTTCCAGGTGCTGTGGCACGTCGTGCTCCCGCTCCTGCGGCGCACCCTGGCCACGACCCTGCTGCTGATCACGCTCCAGACCGTGCAGGTGTTCACGCTGATCTACGTGATGACCTCGGGCGGACCGGGGTCGCGGAGCACCACCCTTCCGCTTCTGATGTACCAGGAGGCGCTGGATATGGGCGACCTGGGCTACGGGACCGCCATCGCACTGGCGCTCCTGGTCGTCGCCGGACTGTTCTCGGTCGTCTACGTGTGGATGCTCCGGAAGGAGGAGACCAGGTGAGCGAAGAACGGGTGAGCGGAGAACGGGTGAGTGCCGAAGAGGCCGCCACGGGCCGGGTTCCCCCGGGCCGGGGCCGCCCGACCCGGTTGCGCGCCGTCGTCACCGCTCCGAGCCGGGCGGCGGGCAGCGTGCTCGCGTACTCGCTCCTGGGCGTGCTGACCCTGCTGTTCCTGGTGCCCATGCTGTGGATGCTCTTCGCCTCCGTGGACCCCGAAGCGTCGCTGCGGGCGAGCCCGCCCTCCGGGTTCACGCTGGACCACTTCACGGCGATCATGACACCCGACATCATCTACCGGCCGCTCTGGAACAGCATCCTCACCTGCGGCGGGGCGGCGCTCATCACCGCCGTGTGCTCGATGCTGGCCGCGTACCCGATCTCCCGCTACAACCTCCGGTTCAAGAAGCCGTTCCTGTACACGGTGCTGTTCGCCACCGGGCTGCCGATCACCGCGATCATGGTCCCGGTCTACGGCATGTTCGTGCAGGCCAACCTGCTCAACTCGCTGATCGCCACGACGCTGTTCCTGTCCGCCAGCACGCTGCCCTTCGGTATCTGGCTGACCAAGAACTTCATCGACGGGATCCCCATCACCCTGGAAGAGGCCGCCTGGGTGGACGGGGCCTCGGCCTGGCAGTCGATCCGCTACCTGGTGGCGCCGCTGCTCGCACCGGGGCTGGCGGTCGTCTCGATCTTCACCCTGGTCACCACCTGGGGCAACTTCTTCGTTCCGTTCATCCTGCTCACCAGCCCGGAGAAGATGCCGGCGGCGGTGCGGGTCTTCACCTTCTTCGGCCAGTACGGCTCCGTGCGCTACGGGGAGCTCGCCGCGTACTCGCTCATCTACACCGTCCCCGTGATCGTGCTGTACGTGGTGGTCTCCCGGGCGCTGGGCGGCAAGTTCGCCCTGGGCGGCGCGGTCAAGGGGTGACCCCAACCAGCGATGATCTTGCCCCCAGCTCCACCCCCGGCCGCCGAGGGTGGAGCTGGGGCAAGATCACCGGGGAAACGGGGCGGCGGACTACCGGGCCAGGCGCAGGGTCACGATCTGGAACGGGCGCAGGGAGAAGGTCACCGAAGCCTGTTCCCCGCCGCCGTTCCGGCTGGCAGTCGGCTTCCCGCCGCCGTTGCGGCCGACGGCGCCCGCGAGGTCCGTGTCCAGGCCCGGAGCCTCCTCGTAGTCCTCCTCCAACAGGTTGACGGCTCGGACCCCGGAAACCGGGAAACCGGTGCGCACGGTGGCCCGGGCCCGGCCGCCGCGCGCCTCGTACAGCCGCACCACGAGGTCGCCGGAGCGGTCGTCGGCGAGTTTCACGGACTCCACCACCACACCGGGGTCGTCCACCGCCACCAGCGGTGCGACGGCGCCGTCCCCGGAGACCTCCCGGGCGGGCAGGTTGATCCGGTAGCCCTCGCGCACCGCGTCCTCGATCTCCGCTCCCGGCGCCAGGGCGTAGCGGAAGCGGTGCTCCCCTTGGTCGGTATCCGGGTCGGGGAAGCGCGGCGCGCGCAGCAGCGACAGCCGCACCGTGGTCGTGGTTCCGCCGTCCGCGCGGACGTCGCGGGTCACGTCGTGTCCGTAGGTGGAGTCGTTGAGCACCGCCACCCCGTAGCCGGGCTCGGCCACGTGCACCCAGCGGTGCGCGCAGATCTCGAACTTGGCCGAATCCCAGGAGGTGTTGGTGTGCGCGGTCCGCTTCACGTGGCCGAACTGGATCTCGGACGAGGACTCGTGCGCGCGCACGTCGAGCGGGAAGGCCGCCTTGAGGAACTTCTCCCGCTCGTGCCAGTCGACGACGGTCTCCACGTCCAGGCGTCGCGCACCTGGCTGGAGTGAGAGGACCTGGGTGACCCTGGAGGCACCGAAGGAGCGGGCGACGCGCAGCGCGACGGTCTCGCCCACCGGCCCGTCCTCGAGGTCGGGAACCGCGACGGAGTCGGCTTCCGTGAGGTCGACGGTGCTGTTCCGGTAGAACTCGTCCACGTCCCAGGCGTCCCACTGGTTGGGCAGGTCCTGGTGCACCTGGAGCAGGTTGCCCGGCTGTCCCGGTGCGAGCACCTCGCGGTCCTCGGTCCGGTCCACGATCGAGGTGACCAGGCCTCGGTGGTCCACGCGCACCGTCAGCAACCCGTTGTCCAGCGTGAACCCGTCCTCTTCTGCCGTGACAGCGGTGACGGGGGCGACGACGCCGGTGGCGGAGGGGGAGTCGGCGGCGCGGCTGCGCTCGGCCTCGGCACGGGGCAGGGCGCCCATAGCGGGGATCCCGTCCCGCTCGTGCGGTGCCGCATTGAACACCACGCCGCCGCCCGCGCCGGAACCACCGCGTCCCGTGCCGTTTTCGGTGCCGGGGCTGCCGGTGAGCGCGGCCTGGGCAGCGGCGATGATCCCGTGCAGCTCCTCGGCGACCCGCGCGTAGTCCTCGGCCGCCTCCCGGTGCACCCACGCGATGGAGCTCCCGGGGAGGATGTCGTGGAACTGGTTCAGCAGGACCGTCCTCCAGATCCGGTCCAGGTGCTCATAGGGGTAGTCCGCCCCGGCGCGCACGGCGGCGGTGGCGGCCCACAGTTCGGCTTCGCGCAGCAGGTGCTCCGAACGCCGGTTGCCCTGCTTGGCCGCCACCTGGCTGGTGTAGGTCCCCCGATGGAACTCCAGGTAGAGCTCGCCCAGCCAGACCGGAGCGTTCGGGTACTCGGCGTGCGCTTTGGCGAAGAACTCCGCCGGGTGCTCGATCTCCACCCTCGGCGAACCCTCCAGGTCGCGCAGCCGTGCCGCCCGGGCCAGCATCTCCCGCGTGGGGCCGCCGCCCCCGTCCCCGTGCCCGAAGGGCACGAGGGAGCGGGAGGAGCCGCCCTTGTCCCGGAAGTTGCGCGAGGCGTGTGCGAGCTCGTCGCCGGTGAGCTCGGAGTTGTAGGTGTCCACCGGCGGGAAGTGCGTGAAGACCCGGGTCCCGTCGAGCCCCTCCCACCAGAACGTGTGGTGCGGGAACGTGTTGACCTGGCTCCAGGAGATCTTCTGGGTGAGGAACCAGCGCGACCCCGACAGGCGCACCAGCTGGGGGAGTGCGGCGGAGTAGCCGAAGGAGTCCGGCAGCCACACCTCCTGGGTGTCGACGCCGAGCTCGTCCCGGAAGAAGCGCTTGCCGAAGGTGAACTGCCGGGCCAGCGCCTCGGATCCCGGCATGTTGGTGTCGGACTCGACCCACATGCCGCCGACCGGCACGAACTGCCCGGCGTCGGCCGCCTTCACCACGCGGGTGAACACGTCCGGCCGGTGCTCCTTGAGCCAGGCCCACTGCTGGGCCTGGGACATCGCGAACACGAACTCCGGGTGCCCGTCCATCAGCGAAACGACGTTCGCGCTGGTCCGGGCGACCTTCCTGACGGTCTCGCGCAGCGGCCACAGCCAGGCGGAGTCGATGTGGGCGTGCCCGACGGCGGACAGCCGGTGGGCGCTCGGTACGGCGGGGGAGGCGAGCGCTGGTGCCAGGGCCTCGCGCGCCCGGTCGGCGGTACCGGGGACGTCCTGCAGGTCGAGGGAGTCCAGGGTCCGGCCCAGCGTTCGCAGGAGCTCCCAGCGGCGGGGGTCGCCGGTGCCGAGTTCGCGCATGAGCCCGCCCGCGACCTCCAGGTCCAGGGCGAGCTCCCACACGTGCGACTCGAAGACGGCCAGGTCGGCGCGGGCCAGCCGGTACAGGGGTTCGTCCTCGGGGCCGCGGCCGGAGCCGAGTTCGGTGGGCTGGAACGGCGGGTTGCCGAGGATGACCGGGTTGGCCGCCGCCTCGACGTGGAACTCGACCGCCTCCTCCCCGTCGGCGGGGGAGGCGACCGGGATCCAGGCGTTGCGCGGGTTGAGGCCCTTGACGACGGTGCCGTCGGGCAGGTGGACGAGTCCCTCGCACTGGAAGCCCGGCATCCCGGCGTCGAAGCCGAGGTCGACCACGGCCTCCACGGTGCGGCCCGCCCACGCGCGCGGGACGTGTCCGCGCAGCCGGAACCACGTCGTGCCCCAGGCCGGCCCCCAGGCGTCGCCGACGTTTGCGGGTGCGTGTGGTGCGGAGATCCCGTCGGCGGCCGGGACGGGCTCGCCCGGGACATCCCAGCGGGACACCTCCAGGGGGATCGACGTCGTGTACACCGCGGGCCACACGCGTTCCCTCAGGACCCGCTCCAGTCGTGCCTCGGTCAGCCGCCGGTCGTCGTGCACGGTGGATCTCCGTTCGGTCGTCCCCTGGCAGGTGCTGCGTACGTTGCCAGCGGGGCGAGACTTCGTCAATGCTTTGGACGAAGTGGCTTGCCTCGGTGCGCAGGTTGCCTACCCCCTGACTTTCGTCAGGGTGCAGGCCCGTCGGTCGCCAGTGTCGGTGCGGGGCCCCGATTTCTAGCGTGGTTGTCGATGAAGAAGTCGATGGAGAAAAAACACGACGGCGGTGGAGCCGCCACCGGGCAACCGCGACGCAGAGGCACAGGCGGGGCGGTATACGGCCCGCCCGGGGGCCGAGAGGACGGAGAAGTCCGGATGAACGCACCGACCAGTCAAGGCAGCGCACTCCAGGCGGTCGACCTGGTCAAAAGGTACGGCTCAGGGGAGACCGCCGTCACCGCCGTGGCCGGGGTGAGCCTGGGTTTCGAGCCGGGGACGTTCACCGCGGTCATGGGGCCCTCCGGCTCCGGCAAGTCCACCCTCATGAACCTGCTGGCCGGGCTGGACACCCCCACCTCGGGGCGGGTCCTGGTCGAAGGCCAGGACCTGGGCGAACTCGACGACCGGAGACTCACCCGGCTGCGCCGCGAGCGGATCGGCTTCGTCTTCCAGGCCTTCAACCTGCTGCCCGCCCTCACCGCCGAACAGAACATCCTCCTGCCGCTCAGGCTCGCCGGACGGCGACCGGACCGCGCCTACCTGGAGGAGGTCGTGCGCTCCCTGCGGATCGGCGACCGGCTCGGCCACCGGCCGGCACAGCTGTCCGGCGGGCAGCAGCAGCGGGTCGCGGTGGCCCGCGCCCTGCTCACCCGGCCCGCCGTGGTCTTCGCTGACGAGCCCACCGGCGCCCTCGACGTCACCAACGGCCGTGAACTCCTGCGGCGCCTGCGCGCGGCCTGCGCCGAACTCGGCCAGACCATCGTCATGGTCACCCACGATCCGGTCGCCGCCACCCACGCCGACCGCGCCCTGCACGGCAGCCTCGAACAGCCCACGGCCCAAGAGGTCCTCGATGCCATGGCGGGAGCCGAATGATGCTCAGCCTTGCCTGGGCGCAGCTGCGCGCCCACCCCGCCCGGCTCTTCGCCGTGCTCTTGTCGATCGTGCTCGGCACGCTCTTCCTGGCGGCCACCGCCGTGTTCTCCGGGACCTCCGCCGCCGGGCTGCGCGCGGTGGCCGCGGCCCCGCTGTCCGCGGCCGACGTGGTCGTGGACCGGGACAGCAACGCCCCGGATCCCCGGGCCGACTGGCCCGACGAGGTCGCCGAGCACCCCGACGTCACCGCCGTGGCACCCCAGCACGCGCGCACGGTCCAACTGGCCACCGACGACCGGAGGGGCACCGCCAACGTCTACAGCATCGCCGAGGAGACCGAACTCCGCTGGTTCGACCTGGTGGAGGGCGCCTGGCCGGCCGCCCCGGACGAGGTGGTGGCCGACACCGCGACCCTGGAGGCCGCCGGGATCGCGGTGGGGGACAGCGTGCGGCTCCTTCCCGAAGCGGGGGAGGAGCTCCCGGCCACCGTGGTCGGCGCCGCGGACCTGGGGTTCCAACCGCTGACCGGGGTCCAGTACACGCTCTACGCCAGCCAGGCGCACTTCGCGGGAGACAGTGCGCCCACCGCCACGGCCAGCCTGGCCGAGGGGGTCTCGGCCGAGGCGACGGTCGCGGAGCTGGCAGCCTCTCTGCCCGCGGACCTGTACCCGATGACCGCGGCGGAGCAGGCCGCGCTGGCCGCCGACCGGTTCGCGGGCGGGGCCCAGCAGCTCGACCTGCTCCTGCTCGTGTTCGCCCTCATCGCCCTGTTGGCCGCGGCGATGGTCATCGCCAACACCTTCACCATCCTGCTCTCGCAGCGCCGCCGCGACACCGCCCTACTGCGCTTGGTGGGCGCCGAGCGGACCCAAGTGCGCTCGCTGGTGGTCGCCGAAGCCCTCCTGATCGGCTCCGCCGGATCCCTGGCCGGGGCGGCCGCGGGCGTGGCCGCCGGGTACGCGGGGGCCGCACTGATGGGGTTGACCGGCGCCGGACTCCACGTCAACCCCCTCGCCCTGGCCGGCTGCGTCCTGGTGGGGACGGGCACGACGGTGGCGGCCGCCTGGTTCCCGGCCCGGCGGGCGTCCGCCACGGCCCCGGTGGAGGCCCTGCGCTCGGCCCCGCTGGACAGCGGGGTCCGCTTCCGCGCGGTGCACGCCCTCGGAACCGGGCTCGCGCTGCTCGGGCTGGCGACGATGGCGGCCGGGGCCTGGTCGCAGAGCCTGCCCCCGGCCATCGGGGGCGGGTTCGTGGGCGCGATCGGCCTGCTCCTCGTTCTGCGCTACCTCATCTCCCAGATCGTCCGCGCGGTGCAGGGGCCGCTGCGGCGGGTGGGCGGTGTCGCCGAACTGGCCGGGGCCAACCTCCGGCGCGACACGGGCCGGGCAGCCACGGCCACGCTCACCCTCGTACTGGGGCTCGGCCTGATCACCGCGCTGACCACCGCCGCGGCCACCGGCCGCGCCACCGTCGACAGCGACCTGAACGACCGCTACCCGGTGGACGTGAGCGCCCGGGTGGACGAGGGGTCGATGGATCCGGCGACCGTGGAGAGAGTTCGGGAGATCGACGGCCTGGACCAGGTCGAAGCGCCCCGTACCGGGGACACGACCATCGACGGCATGGGCGAGGTCACCCTGGTGGGGGTCTCCCCGGAACTGGCCGCCGCCACCGGCGCCGAGGCGCTGGCGAACACCGCGAACGATGCCCCGGTCATGCTGGTCTCGGGTGACCAGCTGAGCGCACTCGGGGCCGAAGCCGGGGAAAGGCGGGAGCTCACCGTGGACGGTGAGCGAAGACCCTTCACCGTGATCCCCGACCCCCTGGCCACCGCCACCGGGACACCGGCCCCGGTCATGCGCGCGGACGTCCTGGACACCCTGACCGAGGACGAGGAGCAGGGAACGGTCTGGGGGGTGGCCGCCCCGGGGGCCGATGCCGACTCCCTGGCCGCGCAGATGAACCTGGTGGCCGGGGCCGACCCGGACATCGTCCTCAGCGGCGCGCTCAGCGAAAGGGGTGACATCACCGAGGTCCTCGACATCCTGGTCAACCTCGCCCTGGTGATGCTCCTCGTCACCGTGGTCATCTCCGGCCTGGGTGTGAGCAACACGCTGAGCCTGTCCGTCCTGGAGAGAACCCGGGAGTCGGCGCTACTGCGCGCCCTGGGCCTCACCCGGGTCGGCCTGCGGAACACGCTCGCCGTGGAGGCCACCGTGATCGCCCTGATCGGGGCCGCCCTGGGTGTCCTCATCGGCGTGCCCTACGGGGTGGTCGGGGTGGGCGCGATCGTCGGGGAGACCGCACCCCTCGTGGTGGCGGTGCCCTGGGCCCAGCTGGGCCTGGTCCTGCTCGCCGCACTGGTGGTCGGGGTCGCGGCGACGCTGTTCCCCGCCCGCAGGCTGGCCAGGATCGCCCCGGCCGAAGGGCTGGGCGGTGACTGACCGCGGGGCCCGCAGACCAGGGCTGGACCGGGGCGACCGGCGCCCCGGAGGTGTCCGGGACCGCGTCGCCCTCCTACACCGCGGCTACCGGGCTTCGTCCGAGATCTGCGGGACCACGCCGGCCTCGTACGCGAGGACTGCCGCCTCCACCCGGTTGCGCACGTCCAGGCGCAGGAGGATCGCACTCACATGGCCCTTCACGGTCCCCTCGGTCAGGAAGAGCCGCACCCCGATCTCCCCGTTCGACAGCCCGGCCCCCAGCAGGGCCAGAACCTCCCGTTCCCGCTCGCTCAGCTCCGCCAACCGTTCCCGGGCGTGCAACCGACCGGTGGAACGTTCGTGGTCCAACCCGTCCAGGACCCGGCGGGCCACCTTCGGGGAGAGGAAGGCACCGCCCTCCGCCACGGCCCGCACCCCCAACAGCAGTTCGCGCGGGTCACCGGTCTTCAGCAGGAACCCGTCGGCGCCCCCGTCGAGAGCCCGCACCACGTACTCCTCCTCGCCGAAGGTGGTCAGGATGGCCACCCCGGTCTCCGGCGCGGCCCGCCGCATCTCGAGGGCCGCGTCCAGGCCGTTCATCCCCGGCATGCGGATATCGACGAGTGCCACGTCCGGCCGGTGGGACCGGGCGACCTCCACACCCTCCCTGCCGTCGGCGGCCTCGGCCACCACCTCGACACCGGGGTCGTTGTCGAGGATCGCCCGCACACCCGCGCGGACCATCGCCTCGTCGTCCACCAACAGAACCCTGATCACGGGTCCCACCCCCTCCCGGCGTCTCGTTCACACGTTCGAGAAAGACATTAGCGAAACTGGTGGGCCGGTGTGGGGGGAATCGGCGAACTCCCCCTGATTCTTTTCCCAAGGGGAATCGATCCGCATGTTTAGCTGTGTGCTGGTGGCCTGCGGCCGTAGTGATCTTTGCTGACGGGATTAGATGGTTGCTGAGGGAACCCCGAAAAGCTCACAACCCTCCGGCGAAAACGTCGGCGTCGGACCGGTAGTAGGAGCACTCCAGTCCCTCCGGATCCGTCGGCCGGCCCCGTGCCTCGAACAGACCCCCGTACAGGTCTTCCTCGGGGAGCAGGGCTTCCACCTCCGCCCGATCCTGCCCCGGGGCCAAGCCGTCGAACACCTCCGGGTCGAGCGTGGCGGTCGCCGCCTGATGCGCGGTGAGCGCGACGACCAGCATGTAACCCGCCAACGCGACCAGGATGGGAACACCCACGACCACACCGATCGCCCACAGCGCCCGCCGCCGCGCCCGCCGGTGCCCGGACCGGTCCCGGGCGCCGTCCGGCATGTCCTCTGTTACCGGTGCTTGTGCCCGTTCCTCCGCCGTTTCCGAGGCTGGTTCCCCGGGCGGAGCCCCGGTGCGCGAACGCGGGGCGGGGCCGTGCACCGGGATACGCGCAGAGACGACCCAGACATCCCCTTCCGCGCCCGCCGTCAGCTCGCCCCCGACCAGGCGCACCCGCTCACGCAGGCCCACCAGGCCGCTACCGGACCCCGGCTTCCGATCGGTCCGCTCCGCCCTCGCGGAGGCACGGCTCCCGCTCGCCGAACCGTTGGCCACCCGCACGGACACCTGGTCCGGTGATCCGCTCAGCAGTACGCGCGGTGCCGACCCCGGGGCGTGCTTGGCGGCGTTGGTCAGGGCCTCCTGGACCACGCGGTACAGCGCCCGGTCCGCGACCAGGGGGAGCTCGCCGTCTCCGCCGTCCTGCTCCAGGAACCCGCCCTCCCGTTCCAGTGACACGTCCATGCCCGCCTCCCTCGAGCGCCGGACCAGCTCAGCGACGCTGTCACCCGCCGGGTCCAGCGGGGCCGATCCGGTGTCGGCGCGCAGGACCCCCACCGCCTCCATGAGCCGGTCGGCGGCGCGACCGGCCACCTCCCGCAGCTGCCGCGCCTGGGTTCTGCGTTCCCCGGCCAGGTCCGGGGCGGTCTCCAGCGCACCCGCACCCAGGGCAAGCAGACTCAGTTCGTGCCCCACGGCGTCGTGCATGTCCTGGGCGATCCGCGAGCGCTCCCGCATCCGGGCCCGCTCGGCCACGAGCAACGCCTCCCGCTCCAGGGTCCGGGCCCGTTCCCAGCCCTCCTGCTCCAGCGCGGAGGTGCTGCGCAGGTACAGCCCCAGCAACCACGGCAACAGGACCGCGAACACCGTCAGCGATCCGCCGGTCACCCACATGCCCACGGGGTAACCGCCCAGGACCAGGAACCCCGCGCCGAGCAGGGCGAGCACGGAGTAGGCGAGGCCAGCCACCCGCGGATCACCGCCGAGGCGCCCGGTGAGCAGGGCGGGAACGGGTACCGCCATGAGCAGCAGGGGCCAGCGCAGGGCCAGGACCAGGAGCACGAGCACGGCGACCAGGGCCAGGTGGCCGCGCGGGACACGGGAGAGACGCATACCCCGGAAACTAACCCGCGCGGTACCCCCGCGTCCCCCACCGAAAGTCAGGTCTCGATGTCCGCCACGACACCCGCCTCCGGCCCGAGCACGGGCGGGTGAAGAGGTGAGCCCAGGCCAGGCCCCGCGAACTCCTCGGGTGCGGGGCTGCCCCGCGCTCACCCGGGGCGTCAGACCGCGGGGCGGCCCGGTTCGGGCTGGTTTCCGCTGATCCGGGTGATGCAGGTGAGCACTTCGTACCGGTCGAACCGGTAGCGCGACCGCACGTGCTGGATGGGGCGCCCGGTGGCGTCGTAGAAGGTGTCCACGATCTCCAGGCCCGGTGAGTCCAGGGGAAGGCCGAGGAGTTCGCACTCGACGGGCGGTAGCACCAGCGCCCGGACCCTCCGGAAGGTGGAGTCCGGCACCGCCGCCACCTCGGACAGGGCTTCGTGCACCGAACCCGTGAGGTCGGCGTCGGCTAGCGCATCGCTGAAACGTGCCGGGTACAGGCCCATCTCGTGGCACATCGGCTCACCGTCGGCGTACCGCAACCGCTCCAGGAGCAGCGCCCCTTCACCGGGGCGGAGCGACAGGTTGGTGACCGTCTCCAGGTCCGGGGTGACGGGCTCGAAGCGCAGCACCGTCGATGACGGCCGTATCCCGCGGCGGCGCATGTCCTCCGTGAAGGAGGTCAGGGTGGGCCCCATGGTCACGGTGGGACGGCCGACGTAGGTACCGCTCCCCGGCGCGCGGCGGACCCAGCCCTCGTCCTGCAGGGCGGCCAGGGACCGCCGGACCGTCATCACGCTGACGCCGAACTCCTCGGCCAGGGCGCGCTCGGCGGGCAGCCGGAACCCCACCGCCAGGGACGAGCAGCGCTCACGGAGGACCGCCAGGATCTCGAGGTACTTGGGTTGGTTCATCGGCACCTCTCCACCGTGTCGTCAGTACTCGGAATATCACTATTACGAAGCGGACTCTATATTCCTCTAGAGCGCATGTGTTAGCTTCATCACCCACTTATGCGGCTTGACGCTCACGGAAGCCGGATACCTCCTGGCGGCGTCGGCGCAGAGAGGTGCAGCAATGCGATCTAGAGCAATGGGGTTCACGGCGGTCATGGCCGCCTCCGCCCTGGTGCTGTCCGCGTGCGGCGCGGACGGGGACGACGCCGACGGCGAGCTCGTCATCTGGCACATGGAGACCCCGCCCAACCGGGTCGAAGCACTCAACAGCCTGGCCGAGGAGTACAACAGCGGCGACCCGGAAACGCCGGTGCGCTTCGAGGTGCAGGAGTGGGACGAGATCTACGCGACCATCGCGGCGGCCGCCTCCGCGGGCAGCCAGCCCGACGCCCTGTTCGTCACCCCCGACCTGGCCACCTACGTCCGCCAGCTCGGCGTGGGCAGCCCGGTCACCGACGTCGTGGAGGGCATGGAGGCCGAGCACGGGTTCATCGACGCGGCCACCAACCCCTACCGCGACGAGGAGGAGTACTGGGCGGTGCCGCTCTTCGGCATGGTCCAGGTGCTGTGGTACCGCGGCGACATGTTCGACGAGGCCGGCCTGGAAGCACCGCAGACCTGGGAGGACCTCCTCGAGGCCGCGGAAACCCTCGACACCGACGAGCACAGCGGGATCGCCCTGCCCGCCGGACAGAACCAGGCCACCGACCAGGTGGTCTACAGCCTCATGGTCACCAACGGGGCCGCGGACATCTTCACCGAAGAAGGCGAGATCGCCTTCGACACCCCCGCGACCGTCGACACCTTCGAGCTGTACGACGAGCTCCTCCAGTACTCCCCGGCCGACTCCGGGAGCTACGCCTGGGGTGAGCCGCAAGCGGCTTTCAACAGCGGAAGCGCGGCGATCAACATCGAGAAGGGGCAGTACCTGACCCCCTTCGAGGAGGAGACCGGACTCGAGCCCAGCGATCTGGGCTGCGCACCGATCCCGACACCCGAGTCCGGCGGACAGCCGGGCAGCGTCTACTACTCCAACGGAGCCATGGTGCTCAGCGAGTCCGAGGACCGCGCGGAGGACACCAACGACTTCCTGGAGTGGCTGCTCGACACCGAGAACTACGGAGACCTGCTCAACGCCGAGCCCGGCCTCTACCTGCCGCTCACGGAGAACGGCGCCGACGAGTCGGACTGGCGCGAGCACGAGACCATCAGCACCTACGAGGAGTGCGTCGACCTGATGCTCGAGCAGTCCGAGTCCGGGGAGCTGTTCGGATTCGTGGACGGCCAGTACATCGATGACGTGGGCGAGATCGCCAGCCAGAACTTCATCGCCCGCGCCGTGCAGGAGACGTACGTCAACGACGTGCCCCCGGCTGAGGCCGTCTCCGCGGCCCAAGAGCAGATGCAGGCAGCGGACTGACCGTGGGCGCACAGGACAGCGGTGCGCACGGGGGCGGCGTACGGGACGGCAGTGCGCAAAACCGCGGCGTACGGGGCGGCAGCGCGCAGAACCGCGGAGCACGGCACGGCGGCACCCGGGCCAGCACCGCGGCGCCGACACGGAGCACGAACGCCGCTCCGCGTCGGCGCCGCGCCGGGATCAAGCACGACCTCTTCGGATACCTGCTGCTGGCGCCCATCCTCACCGTCATGGCCCTGGTGCTGGCCTTCCCCCTGGTCCAGGCGGTCCTGACCAGCCTGCGCGACGAGCGGGTGATCGGTTCGCCCTCGGAGGTCGTCGGGTTCGACACCTACCTGATCATCCTCCAGGACCCGGTGTTCTGGGACGCACTGGCCCGCTCGGGGCTCTGGCTGGTGCTCAACCTGGCGGTGCAGACCGTTCTGGCCTTCGGCACCGCGCTACTGCTGCAACGGCAGGGCTGGTGGGCCCGCACCGCGCGGGTGTGGGTGGTGCTGCCCTGGGTGATCCCCACGGTGGCGGTCGCGGTGATCTGGCAGTGGATGCTCAACAGCAACTACGGCGTCATTACCCACGCCTTCGCGGCCGTCGGCATCGATCTGGGGTCACCCTTCTCCGACCCGGGCATCGCCCTGATCACCGTCATCCTGGTGAACAGCTGGCACTGGTTCCCGCTCGCCGCCGTGGTCATCTACGGCGCCCTGGCCACCGTCCCGGTGTCCGTACTCGAAGCGGCGAAGGTGGACGGCGCGAACGCCTGGCAGACGTTCTGGGCGGTGACCTTCCCGATCCTCCAACCGGTGCTGTTCGCGCTCGGGCTGGTGGGCTCCCTGTGGTCCTTCAACGTCCTGGACACCATCCTGCTCACCACCGGAGGCGGACCGGCCGGCGCCACCACCACCATGCCCATGTACGTGTACGAGACGGCCTTCGACGCGTTCCGCAGCAGCCAAGCCGCGGCCGCCAGCGTGCTGACCGTCCTCGTGCTGGGCATCGCCGCGGCGCTGTTCGTCCGATTCCTTCGTCCCAAGGAGTCTCCGTGAAGTGGTCGAGCCGCCTGCGCCGGGTGCCGGCCGGGCTGACGATGGTGCTCATCACGCTGATCGCCCTCGGGCCGATCTACTGGGTGATCGTCTCGGCGTTCAAGACACCGCAGGAGATCATCCAGCCCACACCCACCCTGTGGCCGCAGACCTGGACGCTGGCCAACTTCTCCCGCCTGCTGGAGACCACCCCGTACACCACCTACCTGACCAACAGCCTCCTGGTCGCGCTCGGCACGACCGCGCTGACCGTCGTCCTCGCCGTGTGCGCGGCCTACGGCCTCTACCGCCTCAAGGTCCCCGGGTCGGGCAAGATCGCCGGGCTCATCCTGGTGGCCTTCATGATCCCCGGCACCCTGCTCATCGTGCCCCTGTACGGCATCCTCACCGACATCGGGCTGATCAACAGCCTGGCGGGGCTGGTCCTGGTGAACGTGGCCTTCACCGCGCCGTTCTGCACCTGGCTCCTGCGCGGCTTCATCATGTCCGTACCCAAGGAAATCGACGAGGCGGCGGCCATCGACGGCGCCGGTCCGGTACGCACCATGTTCCAGATCGTGCTGCCGCTGATGGCACCGGGCATCGCCACCGCGGTGGTGTACTCCTTCGTCTTCTCCTGGACGGAGTTCGTGTACGCCACCCAGTTCATCCTGGACGACCGCCTGCAGACGCTGCCGATCGGGCTCAGCGCCATCGTGGGGCAGTACACCATCGACTGGGGCCTGGTCATGGCCGGAACGGTCTTCACCATCCTGCCCACCCTGATCCTGTTCATCTTCGCCGGCCGGTACTTCGTCGGCGGACTCATCACCGGAGCGAACAAAGCATGAGCCCAGACCACAGCACCACGGCGCTCGGCCGCGCCGCCGCCCAGTACACCCAGCAGGTGCAGCAGCTCCTCGCCGAGGCGCTCGACGCCGAACAGGGACACATCGCCGAGGCGGCGGCCCTGCTCGCCGAGCGCTTCGCCGCCGACGGGATCCTGTACGTCTTCGGCAGCGGGCACTCCCACGTGTTCGCCGAGGAGGGCTTCTTCCGCGCCGGCGGCAGCGCCCGCATCTGCCCGGTGCTCAAACCGGACTACATGCTGCACGTCAGCGCCGAGCGCGGCACCGTGCTGGAACGCGAATCCGGACACGCGGCGAACGTGCTGGCCGGTTACGAGATCAACCCGGACACCGACGCCATGCTGGTGGTCTCCAACTCCGGCGCCAACGCCCTGCCCGTGGAGGTCGCACAGACGGCCCGGGACCGGGGGCTCCCGGTCATAGCCATCACCTCCCGCGCCTACGCCACGGCCAGCACCCAGACCGGGCCCAAGCTGCACGAGGTGGCGGACATCGTCCTGGACAACCACTGCCCGCCCGGTGACGCACTGGTGTCCGTCCGGGAGGACCTGCCGCTCGCCGGTCCGGGAAGCAGCGTGGTCGGCCTCGCCCTCCTGAACGCCATGATCGTGGCGGCCGCGGAGAAGGAGGCGGAGCAAGGCGGAACCCCGCGGGTCTTCCTGAGCGCCGGGATGCCGGACGCCGCCGAGCACAACGCCCGGATCATCGCCGAGATGGGGCCCCGCGTGCCGCACATCTGACCTACGCGGGTACGGACCAGGTACGGCCCCGGCCCGGGGAGGCCCCGGCCCATCCCCGGTACACCCCCAGCACTGCCCCAGGACGAACCCGCGGGACCAGAGGACCCGCAAGGGAGGGAGCGAACTTGAAGATCAACTTCGAGGTCTGGCCGAACATGCCCTGGGGCCGGCTGGAGGCGGCGGGCCCCGCATGGAACTCCTGGGGGGACAAGCCCTCAGCCTGGACGGCGACCCGGGTGGCCGAATACGGCTACGACGGGGTCGACTTCATCCTGGGCCACCTGATGAACGGCCCGGGTTCGGAGTACGACCAACGGCTCCGGGACACCAAGGCCGCCGCCGACGCCGCCGGTATCGAGGTCGGCTACGTCGCCCACCACACCACGTTCGTCAGCCCCCGGGAGTACGACCGCGAGCGGGGGATCGAGAGCTTCAAGAAGGCCCTGGGGGCCGAGTCCGCCTGCACGCTGCTCGGCGACGGTTTCTACGACCCGCCGCTGAACGTGCTCATGAGCCGCAAGGAGGCGTGGCGCCAGGCAAAGGAGGCCATCACCGAGGTGGCCGACTACGCCGCCGCGCTGGACCTCAACGTCAGCATCGAGCTGCTGCAGGGCACGATCCTGAACAAGGTCGAGTCGGTCGAGCGGATGTTCGACGAGATCGGTGCCGCCAATCTGCGCATGACCATGGACACCGGCGCGTTCTACGTCGCCGTCAAGCCGTTCATGAGCGTGCCGACGGCGGTCAGGCGGCTGGCGCCCTACATCGACATCGTCCAGATCAAGGACGAGGTCGGCCTCCCCACCATCGCCAACACCAACCACATCTGGTTCGGCGGCGGGCTGGTGGACTTCGGGGAGACCCTGGAGGCCTTGGCCGAGATCTCCTTCGACGGATACGTGAGCGTGGAGTGGGAGGGCTGGCAGGTGGGCGGCGACATCGGTGTCGGCGAACCGGCCGGGGTGGGCCTGGCGGATTTCGACCGCGTCGCCGAGGAATCCCTGGACTTCCTGCGCGAGTACGGCTTCACCACCCAGCGCGAACGCGGCCGGGGTTAGGCCGTGGCCGAGGCAACCCTGGGCATCGACCTGGGCACCACCGGCGTCAAGGTCATCGCCCTGGACACGGAGACCGGCCGGGTGGTGGCCGACGCCGCCGGGGAGTACCCGACCCTGCACCCGCAGCCCGGGGCTCACGAGCAGGAACCGCGGGCGTGGTGGGCGGCGGCCCGGGAGGCCGTCCGCACGGTCACGTCCCGCCTCGGCGCACACCGCGTCACCGCCGTCGGGCTCTCCGGACAGATGCATTCCCTGCTGCTGGTCGACGACCAAGGGGCGCCGGTCG
Organism: Nocardiopsis oceani; assembly: GCF_054777395.1. NCBI lineage: Bacteria > Bacillati > Actinomycetota > Actinomycetes > Streptosporangiales > Nocardiopsidaceae > Nocardiopsis > Nocardiopsis oceani. The sequence goes on along the minus strand of NZ_BAAHAR010000020.1, from coordinate 37,667 downwards.
GACCCGCCATGACCTGGGCCGACCGGCGTATCGGCGCGGACACCGCCCGCCTGGCCGCCGACCCGCGCTTCCGGGACCTGGCCGGAAACGGGCCGGTGGACGCCTTCACCGCCCCCAAGCTGGCGTGGCTGGCCCGCACCGACCCCGGACGGCTCGCCCGAGCTGCCCGCCTGGTACTGGCCAAGGACTACCTCCGCTTCCAGCTCACCGGTGACGGGGCGACCGACACCACCGACGCCGTCGGCACCCTGCTGTACGACGTCCACGAAGGCGGGTGGAGCCCGGAACTCTGGCGGTCCGCCGGAGCAACGGCGGATCTCGCCCCTCGGGTACGCGCGCCCCATGACATCGCCGGAACCGTCACCGCCCCGGCTGCCCGCACCACCGGGCTGCCTGAGGGCACCCCGGTGGCAACGGGGGCCGGCGACGTGTCTGCCGCCGTCCTCGGCTCCGGGGTGACGCACCGGGGCCAGGTCTCGCTCAACGTCGGCACCGCGGCGCAGGTGATGCGGCTGACGGACGGGACCGACCCGGGCGGCGGGTTCCTGTTCGGCGCGGCCTACGGCGAGGCGCGGTTCCTGGCGATGGCGTCGCTGTACGCCGCGGGTGCCAGCCTCCGCTGGGCCGAACGGGCACTGCTCGGCGAGGGAGAGGACATCGGAGCGGTCGCCGCCGCTGCACCGGCTGGCGCTGACGGCCTGTCGTACCTTCCCTTCATGTACGGCGCGACCGTGCCCAGGAAGGACGACGCGGCCCTCGGTGCGTTCGTCGGCCAGCGCGATGTCCACGACCGGGGTGCACTGGTGCGGGCCGTGGTGGAGGGGGTGGCCTTCGGCTGCGCGGATGCCGTTCGTGCGGTCGTTGACGGCGACGGCCGAGCCGAGGAGATCAGGCTGGTCGGGGGCGTCACCCGGTCGGCGCTGTGGCGCGAGGCGTTCGCGAGCGTGGTCGACGCCCCGGTGCTCCTGGTGCCCGACGGCGGCTCGCCGCGAGGGGCGGCGCTGCTGGGGCTGCTGGCCGTGGACGACGACCCGCAGCGCATTTCTGTGCTGGCCGGGACCCCGAAGCCGGTGAGCGGTGCCGCCGGTACCGACCTGCACCGCTACCGGGAGGCCTACACCCGCTACCGCACCGCCGCCGCCCACCACCTGTCCGTCGCCGTAGATCGCGGTCTCGGCTGACACGGCCTACCTCTGCGCGTGGCGGCGATCCACCTGGACAGCGCGCTGGGAAGGTCACGCGCCACTTGGTGTGTCCTGCGCCAGGATCGCGCGGGCCATGGCCTTGGCCTGCTTGGCGGCCCGATCGGACCGTTCATAGAGCTCGGTGACCGCGGCGCCGTCCATCAGGAGCAGGAGTTGCCGGGCCAGGTCGGTGTCGTCGGGGTATCCGGCGTCGACGAGGAGCGTGCGCAGGTACTCGGCGACCGCTTCCTTGTGCTGGCTGGTCATGGTGCGGATCTGGCTGTCCGGTTCGGCGACTTCGGCGATGGCGTTGATGAAGGCGCAGCCGCGGAAGTCGGAGGTCTCGGCGTATTCGATGAGCGCGTCGAAGGCCGCGAGCGGGGTTCCGCCGAGGGCTGCGGTCCGTTCCGCCAGCCACGTCCGGTAGGCCTCGTCGTAGTTCCGCAGCATGCTCACGACCAGGTCGTCCTTGCTGGCGAAGTGGCGGTAGAAGGATGCGCGCCCGACCCCGGATTCGGTGAGCAGGCGCTCCAGGCCCACGGCATGGATTCCTTCGTTGTAGAAGAGCTTTTCGGCGGCGTCGAGTAGCCGCTGACGAGCGTTGGTGGGCACCGTTCGACTCCTTCGGGACGCTTCCCTTGACCTAAATGGAACCGATCAGTACCGTTCAAACGGAACCGATCGTTACCATTTTAGCAGCGCGGGCAGATGTGCCGACGCGCTCCGCACACGGGAGGGCAGAGCGCATGGCGCAACCGACGCAGGCTCAGGCAAGCGAGCAGGCTTCCAGCTCGGGCATGGGCCGGGTAGCGGTCCTGGCTCTGGGGGTGTTCGCCGTCGGTACCGGCGAATTCGTCCTGGCCGGCCTGTTGCCGATGCTCGTCGAAGCGTTCGGGATCTCCGTGGCCAGTGCGGGGCAGATCGTGACGGTGTTCGCGCTGACGTGCGCGGTGAGCGCGCCGGTGCTGACCGCGCTCACCGCGGCGTGGCGCCGTCGCACGGTCCTGCTGACGGCCACGGTCATCTACCTGGTCGGGGCGGTCGGTACCGCACTGGCCGGTTCCTACGGCCAGATCATCGCCGCCCAGGTCATCGCCGCGGCCGGTGTCGGGCTGTTCATCCCGAACGCCTCCGTCACCGCGGCCGCCCTGGTCCCACCGCGGCTGCAAGGCCGGGCGATCGCCCTGGTGGTGACCGGCTTCACCGCCGCGGTGGCCCTCGGCGCCCCGGTCGGCACGGCCTTGGGAGGCCTGCTGGACTGGCGGGCGACCCTGTGGTTCGCGGCCGCCCTGGCGGTCATCGGCCTCGCCGGTGTCTGGGCGTTCGTGCCCCAGCGCCTGCAGGTCCCCTCAGCGGGCGGACTCCGAAACCGGCTGCGCCCGCTGGGCGACCGCCGCGTCGTACTCCTCCTGGTCACGACACTGGTGGCCTTCACAGCGGTGTTCGTTCCCTACACCTATATCGGTGTCATCTACGCTCCGACCACCGGCGGCAGCGGTGTGGCCCTGGCGGTGCTGATGCTCGTCGGCGGCATCGCCGGTGCGGTGGGCAACCTCGCCGCCGGGGTCCTCACCGACCGCCTCGGCGGGTCCCGCGTGGTCGCCGTCGCGCTCGTGTGGCTCACCGTGGGCCTGGTCGCGGTGCCCCTGGCCACCGCGCACTTCGGCGCCGCGCTCGTGGTCGTCGGGTTCTACGTGGTGGGCGCCTTCGCGATCACCACCCCGCAGCAGCACCGGCTGATCGGCGTGCGGCCCGATGCCATCCCGATCGTGATCTCGTTGAACCAGAGCGTGCTGTACCTGGCGATCGCGATGTCCGGCCTCATCGGCGCCGCCGGGATCGAGCTCCTCGGCAGCCGGTACGTCAGCCTCCTGGCCGCCGTGCTGGCGCTGGTCGCCTTGGGGGCTTCCTACTTCGCGCAGCGCCAGATCCGACAGGCGGACGAGAGGACTCCTGGAGCGTGAACGAGTATTCCGTCGCGGAGTCGGATGGCCCCCCTTTGCACGCCAGTGCAGAGATCGATGAATCGTTTTACGTCACGGGTCGAGGGGCGGGGGAGGAGGGCTGCCCGCACCGAGGTCGGGGAACGCCAGCTCTCACCGGTGGTGCGCGCGCTGTCCATGCCGCGCACCAACCCGCTCGTCGTGACCGCACTGCTCAAGAAGCGTGTACTCTCCTCGCCCCACACCTGTGGCGGCACCGTCTCCACCGACATGGAGACGGTGCCGCCAAAGAACGGCTCGCGCAGAAGGACCACACGGGTAATACGGGCGGCCTCAAGAACCGGTAAGCAGGTCGAACGCCGCTAGACGAGGGGCTCGACCTTGCTTCCCCACAAAGACACACCCGCCTCGGCCAGGACACTGAAGGTCAGCACCCATGATTCCGAGGTCGGGTCCCACTGGGGGGTGAAGACACCGCTGTAGGCCTCGCCGTCGACGGTCAGGTCGGCACGGTTCTGCCCGTCGAGCTGCCATTCGCCCTCGACGTCACCCGTGATCCGGCCGTCGTCGTGCAGCTCAACGGTGACGGCCTCGTTGATGTCGGCCGAGATCGCCTTGCCGTGGTCGATGAACCGGTACTCGCCGACCACGTCCGCCTGGTGGACCTGTCCCGCTTCGGCCCCGGCGAACCGGTAGGGGGCGACGACCGGCCAACCGTCGGCGTTCATGTACATCTCGTGGGACCGGACCTCGTGCGCCTCGCCCTGGTCCGGGAAGCGGCTGTGGAAGATCAGCTGCATGCGTCCGGTGTCGGGGTCCAGGTGGGATGTGTTGTGTCCCGGGGATACGTACCCGTAGCCGATCCCCTCGCCCGGGTCGCCCGCCTCACGCTGGAACAGGAAGTTGCCCATCAGCTTCGTGCCGTACGGCTCGATGGTCTCATCGTCGAAGATCGGAAGGGAGGGGTCGGTCTTGACCTCCTGCATGTCGTTGCCCTCGGCATCGAAGTAGGGCCCCTCCGGCGCTTCGGCCCGCGCGACCCGCATGTTGTAGCCGCCGTCGGCGTCCAGGCCGCCGAAGGTCGTGAACAGGTAGTAGTAGCCGGTGTCGGGGTGGTGCAGGATGTTGGGGGCCTCGATCCGGCTGTGGTTCCCGCCCATGAGGTGGGTGCCGTAGCCCTGGTCGGCCAGCGGCATGCCGGTCTCCTCGTCCATCTCCAGGATGAACAGGCCGCCGGAATAGGAGCCGTAGACCATCCACAGGGTTCCGTCGGCGTAGAAGAGGTCGGGGTCGATCACGTTCGGGTGGACGAGGGGGTCGTAGGGGGTGCCGTCCTCGCTGGGGCCCTCACCCTCGCGGTGCCCGGAGCGCAGGAAGATGCCGAGGTCCTCGTAGGGGCCGTCCACCTCGTCGGCCACGGCCACACCCATCGCCGAACGCGGAGATTCACCTTCGCAGGCGTTGTAGTACATGTAGTAGCGGCCGTCGGAGAGCTGGATGACATCGGGGGCCCAGAGCGTGGTGCTCTCCGCCCACTCCAGCGCCTCGGAGAGCTCTTCGGTGACGTCGTCGAAGAGCGGGTTCTCGGGGGTCACCAGATCGGCGGTCTGCTCCCAGCCGATGAAGTCCTCGGTCTTCGCGGCGGCCAGGTGCGATCCGAAGACCCAGTACTCGTCTTCCGCGGCCACGATCGAGGGGTCGTGCACGGTGGCGTCGGTGAACTGCGGAGGATCGGGCAGTTCGCTCCAGGAACCTCCTTGCTCCTGCGGGTCTGCGACCCCCGATGCCAGCTCTCCCTCCTCAGGGCCGCCCCGCTCCTGCGTATGCGTGAACGCCGCGACGAGCGCCACCGTGGTCACAGCCGCCGCGGTCAAGGCCGCGGCCGTTGTTCGAAACGTCACGAATTCTTCCTTCACTGTTGCCCGCGACGCCCGTGTGACGCCGCTGTTTCCGGTGGATTCCGACCGTCGGCAGTATGTGTTAGCGCTAACATTCGCAATGACAGTTACCTACATTGCAACGTTTCACAAACGTGGTCAAGGGGGGGTGTCGCGCCCAAAGGCAGTTCCAGGCGAACGAATCACAGGTCACCGCGGCGACCTGAAAAAAGGGGGGAGGGGGCCCGGAGAGTCCGCCCCTCGGCGCCGAGGAGCGCGCGCACGCCGCAGTGGAACTTCTCCTGTCGGGGTGTTTACCTGGCCATACGATCTCGAATCCCGGCTGAACCGGTTATTCGGCAGATAATGGTCGGATCTGAGGATGTCCGTGCCGTTTCCGAAGGAGAACACCGAAGAAATAGTCACAACCACGGCCATTCCCAGCCTGGCGGGAAGCCGAGCGGCAACGGCAGCGGAGGGCGGATCCGGGCTCCGGTGCGGACGCAGGGCTGTTAGCGTCCGTCACTGTGGACGACAACGTGTATGTGGGCAATGCGGGCAAGGACGCGGTGCTGGACCGGGGGTGGCTCCTCGGGCACTTCAAGGAGGCCGACGACCCCCGGCACAGTGAAGCCGTAGAGATCAAGTGGGGCGTGCACCAGAGCGGCGACGAGCGGGCGCAGTGGGTGAGCGGGGAGCAGCGCACCGCCCTCCTGGTGCTCATCAGCGGCCGCTTCCGGGTCGAGCTCCCCGGCCGTTCCGTCCTCCTGGAACAGCAGGGCGACTACATCGTGTGGGGGCGCGGCGTGGACCACTCCTGGGTCGCGGAAGAGGACTCGGTGGTGCTGACGGTCCGGTGGCCCTCCGTTCCCGGCTACGCGGTAACCGCGACGGAGCAGTGAGCCCGGAGGGCACGTGACGTACACACCCTGAGAGCGGGCTCAGACCCGGTCCAGCTTCGACAGCAGCCGGACCAGGCCCAAGTGGGTCATAAAGCTCCGGTTCATCTCGCGGTTGGAGTGGAAGTTGAGCACCACGTGGGCGTCCTGCTCCGGGTAGTGGAACATCTGGGTGGCGAAGAAGCCGATGCCTCCGACCGGCTGGGGCAGCCCCCGCATCAGCGGGGGTGCGAACTCGCCGAAGCGCAGGGTCATGTAGCCCGCCCCGTAACGGATGCCGCGGCGGAAACGGCGCCTGGGCCGGGTGAGGTGTTCGAGGCCGCCCTTGGAGATGAGCTGTCCGCCGTGCAGGGCACGCTGGAAGCGCACGAGGTCCCCGGGGACGGTGACGATGTTCCCGCCGCCGTAGGCCAGGCTCAGGCTGCGGGCGCGGCTGAACTCGGCGCCGTTGATCCAGAACGGCGCGATGTCGAGCTCGGCGAGGTCGTCGGGGGCTTCTCCCGGGTCGTAGGGCATGGAACTGCGCGTCATGCCGCTGGGTTCGAGGACGCGCTCGCGCAGGAGGGCGGCGAAACGGTCGCCGAGGGCTTCCTCGGCGATCCGGCCCAGGAGGAGGTAGCCGGTGTCCGAGTAGTGGAAGAGCTCGCCCGGGCGCCCGACCGCGCGCAGCCGACGGGCCTCGTCGAGGAGCTCCGAGGGCAGCCACAGACGGTCGCGGTTGGTGGCGAGCGTCCTGATCGAGCAAGCGGTCTCACCGCCGTGGGGCGGTTCGAAGAAGTCGGGCAGTCCGCTGGTGTGCGCCAGCAGGTGTTCGACGGTCACGTCGGTGGTGGTGTCCACCCCGGGAACCGCGGGCAGGCCGGTGAGGTCGGCCGCGGGCAGTAGCTCCCCGATCGGGGTGTCGAAGTCGAAGCGGCCCTCCTCGACGAGCATGGTGACGAGCGCGGCCGTCATGGACTTGCCGATGCTGGCGGCGTGGTAGGGCTTCTCCTGGTCACCGAAGGTGAATTCGAATCCGGGCGCCTGGACGAGGACTTGGGGCGCGGGCATGTCGCCGCGGCGGCGTACGGCCCGTTCGAGCCCCTTCCGGACGCGGTCGGCGCCGCGTGCGGCGGCCGGGGTGGACGTGTGGTTCGCGGGCTTCATCGGGTCCTCCGATGGCTGGGGAGCGGAATACTGTCTCCCTAATATGTCTAATAGACATGTCTATGAGAGTCAAGGCCCTACACTCGGCCCATGGCCCACGTGATTCTCGGACTGCTCCTCATCTCCAAGCAGAGCCTCTACGACCTCATCAAAGCTTTCGAGGCCGGGGTCTCGCTCTTCTACAGCGCCAGCTCCGGCAGCATCAAGCGCGCGCTGGACACCCTGCAGAAGCAGGGGTTCATCGAGGTCGCCAGCGTCGACGCGGGGGCCAGGGGGCGGAAGGTGTACCGGGTCACCGAGGCGGGACGCGAGGAGTTCCGCGCGTGGATGACGGGGGAGATGACCGGACCGGACACCGAGGTCTCAGCGCTGTCCCGGCTCCACTTCCTCGGCCTGCTGGAGCCGGACGAGCGGGCCCCGGTGCTGCGCCGCATCACCGAGCGCATCGAAGGGGAGCTGGCCCAGCTCACCGACCTCAGCGCACGCCTCGAAGGCCAGGACATCCCCGAGGGGTACCAGGACGTGGCCCTGCACCAGTTCGCGACGCTCGACTACGGCATCGCCTCCCAGCGCTTCGCCCTCGACTGGTTCCGCGAGCACCTCGAACGCCAGGAAGCGGAGGACCGCCGGGCCCGGGACCGCCGGGAACCACCGCGTCCCTGACCCGCACGCCTCCCGGCGGGCAGAATGGCGGCATGGCACCACGCCCACACGAAACCCTCTCGTCCCGACCGCCCTCCGACGACCGCGCTGCGGGGGTTCCCTCCCGGGGCCGCTGGGACCTCCTGTCCGGACGGCCCCCGCCCATGCCGGGCCCCGCCCTCCTGCGACAGGCGTGGGTGGACGTCGCGTTCGTGCACTGGGCCGTGGACCCCGCCGCCGTGGCTCCGCTGCTGCCCGAAGGCACCCGGCCGGACACGTTCGACGGGGTGACCTACGCGGGCCTGGTCGCCTTCCAGGTGCCGGGCACCCTCGTTCTGGGTACCGTGCCCACCGGTGCGTTCGGCGAGGTGAACGTGCGCCTGTACTCGGTCGACGAACACGGGCGGCGAGGCGTGGTCTTCCTGACGATGGACACCGACTCCGCGCACGTGGTCGCGGCGGCCCGAGCGGTGTCCGGACTGCCGTACGTGTGGTCCGACGTGTCCCTGCGCGAAGGCCCCCGAGGCGTTCGCGCGGGGGCGGTGCGGCGCCGCCTCCCCGGGGCCGCCGCGGGGTCCTGGGCGGTGCGGGTCGGGGAGCCCCTGGCCCGGCCCAGCGCGTTCGAGCACTTCCTCACCGCGCGCTGGGGCCTGCACACCCGGCAACTCGGCCGCACGTGGTGGATCCGCATCAGCCACCGGCCCTGGCCGCTGCACGCCGGGAGCCTGGTGCACTACGACGGGGACCTGCTCGCCGCTGCCGGGGTGCGGCCGCTCAAGGAGAGCCCCGTCTCGGTCCTCTGGGCACCCGGCGTCTCCTGCTCCGTCACACCCAGCCTGGTGTGACGGGCGGGGCCGAGCTGTGCCGCCCGGCTCAGTACGTGATGGGACCGGGTCAGCTCAGGAGTCCATGGTGGACAGAAGGCCGGTCGCCTCGAGCGGCGGCAATCCGTCATCCAGTTCGCGCAGCCGCTTGTAGATGTGGCGCAGGTCCGCCCGGCCTGCGATGTGCCCCCTGTCTACCGCGCTCCTCAGAACTGCGACGGTGCCGACCAGGCTGATGGAGCCCACGGGCCGCCCGCCGTCCCGGAGTCGTTCGAGACGCCTGGTCTCCGAGGTGGCGATCTGTGCTCCACCTCCGTCATCGATAAGCACGGTCACCGCCGCGCCCGCCTCGGCTGCCACGACCGCGTGCGCGATGACCATCGTCTCGCCCAAGTCCTTCGGACGCTTCCGTCGTTCGCCCATGGGCTGGCGGGTGATGCGTTGGACGACTGCGGCGAGTTCGGGGGTGTGGTCGTCGCGGAGGACCTGCATCCAGTTGGGGGTCAGCTTCCGCCAGACCTTCGCAGCGGCGTGGAAGCGTTCATCGCTCCGGGACTTGCGGAGTACCTCGGTCTCCACGGTCTCCGGGGCGCTGAGCTTGCCCAGAACACGGATCAGCAGACGCTCTAGATGGATCGTGAGGAAGTTCAGGCCGGGGCCGGCATCGATGATCGGCCGGTGACTCATCCGTTAGCGCTCGCCGTCGTGTCGGTGGGGTCCGCCGTGTCTTCGTCGTCTGGGGTATCGAGAACCTCGTCCAGAGCCGAGAGGTCCACCTCCGGTTCCGGCAGCGCGGCAGGATCAGTCCAGGTCGCCGACGGGTCCGCCGGTACCACGCTCGCCTCTCTCAGCTCCTGCTCTGCCTCGTCCCGCGTCAATCCGCGAAGTGTGGCGATGGCCTGGACGGACAGCACACCCTCGGAATAGCCCCTGATCGCGCGGGCGAGCAGTTGTTGCGGTGCCCGCCGCCGGGTGGAGTCGGCTCGCAGGGCGAGATACTGGTCGCTCCACCCGAAACGGGTCGCCAGTTCCGGTGTGGACAGTGCCATCCACTCCTGTTTGGTTGGCAGGTCGATGTATCCCGCCTGGTGCAACGCGATCGAGGCGATCTTGGGTGAGGCCAGGAATCGTTGGACCACCGCTGACAGCTCGGGCTGACCAACGGAGTCCCCTTCTTCGAGAAACGCATGCAGACCTTGAACCGGAACGAGCAGATGCCGGGCGAAGGCATCAGCACGGACCTCCGCGTGGGATCGCCCGTTCCGCCCAGTGGTTCCGCTGTCCGTCCAGTCCCCGAAGAGGACATGGCCGAGTTCATGGGCCAGGGTGCTGCGCTGCCGCATCGGATGCTCGGTGCGCGCGACGGCGACGAAGACCGAGCCGCGCTCCGGGTCTCGCATCGTCATGCCGTGCTGGTCCTGACCGGCGTCGAGCACGGCCACATCGATACCTGCGGCCTGCTCGATGATCGCCACGAGGTCACCCAACGGTTGCACGCCCAGGCGCTGCTCCTGCCGGAAGCGCTCGGCCGAGGTGCGCCCTGCTGATTCAGCGCTCACAGTGACTCTGGCTCGTTTCAGATCGTGGCGGGGATGGCCTGGTCGTCCAGGTATTCGTCCAGTTCCAGGAAGTCCAGCAGTGCTTGGCGCATGTCCGCCATGTCCGAGCCGTTGGAGGCACGGGCCGCGAACTGTGCGCGCTCGGCCGACACACCGGTACCCGTGAGCTGAGCGACGGTATGCCCGGTCTCCCACCCGATCGCCAACAGTTCGGGCATCTTCGGTACCCGTACTCCGGAGATGATCCGGGACAGGCTGGACTGAGACATACCTGTGGCGTCCGCGAGGGAACGCTGGCTGAGGCCCGCCGCTTCGCGGGCGCGCTCAATCCGCGCGCCGACATCAGTCATGTCCAACTCCCTGTGAATCAATACTCCTCAATGTGATTCAGTATAGCCGTCCTTGCCGACCACGAACAGACAGCTGTCCACGCCGACCACGACCAGTACGGGCCCGAAACGGCTCAGTACGTGATGGCGCCGGTGGACGCGGAGCGGACGAGCTTCGCGTACTTGCCGAGCACACCTTCCGGGAACCGGTTGGGCAGCGGCTGCCACTCCTTCCGGCGCGCTTCCAGCTCCTCCTCGTCCACGTGGAGGGTGATGGCGCGCTCGGCGATGTCGACGCTGATGCCGTCCCCCTCGCGGATGAACGCGATGGGCCCGCCCTGCACCGCCTCCGGGGCGATGTGGCCGACACACAGCCCGGTCGTACCGCCGGAGAAGCGCCCGTCGGTCAGGAGGAGGACGTCGCGGCCCAGGCCCGCGCCCTTGATCGCGGCGGTGATGGCCAGCATCTCCCGCATGCCGGGGCCGCCCTTGGGGCCCTCGTAGCGGATCACCACGACGTCCCCCTTCTGGATCTCACCGCTGCTGAGGGCGTCCATCGCCGCCTGCTCCCGCTCGAACACGCGCGCGGGGCCCGAGAAGACCGCGGTGTCGAACCCGGCGGTCTTGACGACCGCGCCCTCCGGTGCGAGCGATCCGCGCAGGACGGTGATGCCGCCGGTGGGGTGGAGGGGGTCGTCGAGCCGGTGCAGGACGGTCCCGTCGATCGGGTCCGGCGCGAGCTCCCGGAGGTTCTCCGCGACGGTCCTGCCCGTGACGGTGAGGGCGTCACCGTGCAGGAGCCCTTCGTCGAGGAGCAGCTTCATCAGGACGGGGATGCCGCCGACCCGGTCGACGTCGTTCATGACGTACTTGCCGAACGGCTTGAGGTCGCCGATGTGGGGGACCCGGTCGCAGATGCGGTTGAAGTCGTCGAGCTCGAGGTCGACCTTGGCCTCGTGGGCGATCGCCAGAAGGTGCAGCACGGCATTGGTGGAGCCGCCGAGCGCCATGACGACGGTGATGGCGTTCTCGAACGCCTCCCTGGTCATGATGTCGCGCGCGGAGATCCCCTGTTCGAGCATGGCGACCACGGCCTCGCCGGACAGGTGCGCGAAGTGGTCGCGGCGCCGGTCCGCGGACGGGGGAGAGGTCGAACCGGGCAGGCTCATCCCCATCGCCTCGGCGATCGCCGCCATGGTGTTCGCTGTGAACATGCCGCCGCAGGCGCCCTCACCGGGACAGATGGCGCGTTCGATCCGGTCGAGGTCACCGGTGCTCATCCGCCCGGCCTTGCAGGCCCCGACCCCTTCGAAGGCGTCGATGAGCGTCACGTCCTTCTCGGTGCCGTCCGAGAGCTTCACCCACCCGGGCGCGATGGTGCCCGCGTACATGAACACGGAGGCCAGGTCCAGGCGCGCGGCGGCCATGAGCATGCCGGGCAGGGACTTGTCGCAGCCCGCCAGCAGAACCGACCCGTCCAGCCGCTCCGCCTGCATGACCGTCTCGACGGAGTCGGCGATCACCTCGCGCGAGACCAGGGAGAAGTGCATGCCCTCGTGGCCCATGGAGATGCCGTCGGAGACGGAGATCGTGCCGAACTCCAAGGGGTAGCCGCGACCGGCGTGCACACCGCCCTTGGCGGCCCGTGCGAGCCGGTCCAGGGAGAGGTTGCAGGGGGTGATCTCGTTCCACGAGCTGGCGATACCGATGATCGGCTTGTCCCAGTCCCCGTCGCCCATCCCAAGGGCGCGGAGCATGCCGCGGCTGGGTGCGGCCTCGATCCCGTCGGTGACGGTACGGCTGCGCGCTTTCGGATCAATGCCCATATCGGTGCCTCACAAGGAGTCGTCGGCGGAATACTTCATGGCTGTCCCCAGTGTCTACCGTGCCTTACCGGTATGGGGGGCGGCCAACCCTGTCACAGATGAGTTGGCGCTGTTCGGGGCCGTGCCTCGTGGCAGCTGTACCCGTAGGACAAGTCCTTTCATCGGATGGTCGGTTCTCCTTGGGCGGGAAACCGGTGGATTAGCCTTCTAGCGACGACCCGCCCCCGTACCCGTCCGGGCATTCCCCGCCCTCCGGTTCCCCCCCGCCGTTCACCTGAACGCCGCTTCTCCGGCGACAAGGCTTCCGATCCCCAAGGCTTCCCGTCCCCCAACGCTTTCGGACCGAGCGTAGGAGCCCCCCATGCGCAGACCACTGATCCTGGCCACGATTCTTGTCCTCCTCGTTCCCGGTGCGGCCAACGGCGAGACCGGTATCCGTGCGGCCGCCGCGGACCAGCCCTGGCTGGAGAAGCGGGTGCTGAACATCGCGCACGCCGGAGGCGGGACCGAGGCACCCCTGAACACGCTCTACGCCTACAAGCGGGCCACCGACATCGGCGCGGACCTCATCGAACTCGACGTGCACTCCACCGCCGACGGCGAACTCGTGGTCATCCACGACTCGACCGTCGACCGCACGACCGACGGCACCGGCAAGGTCGAGGACATGATCCTCGACGAGGTCCAGGAGCTGGACGCGGCGCACTGGTTCGTCCCCGGCCGCAGCGCCGTCCCCGACCTGCCGGAGGACGAGTATCCGCTGCGCGGCGCACGGTACGGCGACGTGGAGGTGCCCGGCTACGAGCCCGAGGACTTCCGGGTCCCCACGGTCGCCGAGACCTTCGAGGCCTTCCCCGAGACTCCGATGATCATCGAGATCAAGGGCCCCGACGACGACATCGACTCCTACCTGCGCACGGGCCGGTACCTCGCCGAGTTCCTCAACGAGGAAGGACGCACCGACGTGATCGTCGCGTCCTTCAACGACGCCGTGGTCCGGGACTTCCACGATCACGCACCGCAGATCGGCACCGCCCCGGGCGTGACGGGGGTGGCCCAGTACCTGTTCCTCGGTATCCAGCCGCCCGACCACACCGTCGCGCTGCACATCCCGGTCCGCTACGAGGGCATCCCTTTGGCGACCCGGTGGTTCACCCAGAGGGCCCAGAGCGACGGATACGCCGTGCACGTCTGGTTCAGCGGTACCGCGCCCGACGACGAGGAGACCTACCGCCAGGTCCTGAACGCCTGCGCCGACGGACTGATGGCGTCCATAGCCCACCCTGTTCGAGGAGATCCTGGAAGAGGAAGGCATCGAACGCCCCGGGCAGCCCGGTATCGACCCCTGCGCCTGAGGACATCCCGGTCGGGCACGGGCTGCGGGCCACACCCTCCGACCACGGCGGGTCCGGGCTGGCCGGACAGCAGCTCAACGACGAATGGGCCACGTCCCTGGAGGCCTCCCCGACGCCCCGCGCAGAACCCCTCCGCGCCCGCCTGCCCTCCCCGGGCCCGACCGGAGGCTCTACTTGATCCCGGAGCGCATGAAACTCTGCACGAACTGTCGCTGCACGGCGATGAAGAAGACCAGCAGGGGGATCACGATGATGAAGGTCCCCGCGGTCAGCGACGCGAAATCGATGCCGGACTCCGGGGCCAGGAAACGCACGATGCCGACGGTCACCGGCCGAGCCTCCGCGGTACGCGTCGCGATGAGCGGCCACAGGAAGTTGTTCCAGTGGAAGGACACCGAGATCATCGCGTAGGCGACCACGGTCGATTTGCACAGCGGTAGGTAGACCCGCCACAGCACCCTCAGCCGCCCCAATCCCTCCATTTCCGCGGCCTCGACGAGCTCTTTGGGCACGGTCTTGAAGGACTGCCGGAGCAGGAAGATCGCGAAGGCGCTGGCCGCGTAGGGAATCCCGACACCCATCAGCGTGTCATCCAGCCCCAGGCGGGCGATCATCTGGAAGTTCTCGGCCAGCATGATCTCCGGGAAGATCACCAGCTGGGCCAGCACCACAGTGAACAGGGCGTGGTGGCCGGGGAACTCGAACCGGGCGAAGACGTAGGCCGCCAGCACACCGAGCACGATCTGGGCTGTGGTCAGGCCCACGACGAGCAGGAATGAGTTTCGGTAGTACAGGTCGAAAGGCGCGGCCGCCCACACCCGGGTGACGTTGTCCAGGGTCCAGCCGCTGAACAGGGACAGTTCCGTGGCCGACTCGCGGAACGCCAATACCATCACCAGCAGCAGCGGGAAGACCCACAGAAGTGCCGCACCCCAGCCCAGGGCGACCAGCAGCCGGTCGGCCCATGCGGCCTGCGGTCGGCCGGTGAGTCCGCGAGCCCCGCCGGTGTGCTCCTCGGTCCGCTGGTCGGGCGCGGCCTGGTCCGGGCCGCCCGACCCGTCGAGTGCCTGAGTCATCGTCAACACCTCTCAGCGGTAGTGGATCCGCTTGTCCAGCAACCGGATCTGCACCACCGCGACCAACAGCAGGACGAGCACGAGCACGACGGTGATCGCCGCCGAATACTCGGGGCGGAACTGGCTGAAGGCGGTCTGCCAGACGTAGTAGAGCAACAGGTTGGTGGAATCGTGCGGGCCGCCCTGAGTCATCACGAACACCAGGTCCACCTGCTTGAAGGAGTTGGCCGTGGCCACCACCCCGACGAACAGGGTGGTGGGCATCAGCAGCGGCCAGGTGACCCTTCGGAAGAAGGTCCAGGGCCGGGTCCCTTCCACCCGGGCGGCTTCGCGGAGCTGCGGATCCTGGGAGAGCAGGGCGGCCAGGTAGAAGATGACGAACAGCCCCGCCTGCTGCCAGACGGCCACCACCATCATCGCCGGGAGCGCCGTCGCACCGGACCCCAGCCAGTTCAGCGCGGGCAGGCCCAGAGCCGAGGCGATGCTGTTCAGCACGCCGAAGTTGGGCTGGTAGAAGTACATCCAGATTGTTCCGGCGGCCACGACGGGCAGGACCGCCGGGGCGAGGAACGCCACGCGCGCGAAGACTTTGCCCCGCACGAGCTTCGCGCCCGCCAGCGCCAGTGCGAGGGACACGGCGATCGTGGCAGGCACGGTGACCAGAGTGTAGACGAGGTTGTTGGTCAGCACCTGGTGGAAGACGCCGTCGCCGACCATCCGCTCGTAGTTCTCCACCGTGAACTCGCCGCCGCGGGTCTGGAAGCTGTTCACGGCGGACAGGACGAAGGGCAGCACGGTGAAGCCGACGAGGATCACGAAAGCAGGGGTGAGGGCGGCGTAGGAGAAGAGGGCGTCCGCCCGGCGCCGCCGGTCCCCGGTACGCCGGCGCGGGGCCGGCGTACCGGGGATCTTCTGGAGGGTGGGGGCCTGCTGCTCCTCCGCGGTGTCCCCGCTCTGCTTGTCAACGGTCATGGGTGTCCCGACCTCCGGTCTCAGCGGTGCTCCTGCAGAAGGTCGTCGGCCTGCTCCTGGGCTTCCTCGAGCGTGGATTCGACGTCGGCGCCGCCCATGACCTCCTCGATGGAGTTCCCCATGACGTCGAAGGCCTCTTGGCGGTTGTAGACGCCGAACTCGGGCTTGGCGTCGTCCAGCTGCTCGACGGCGACCATCGCCTCGGGAAAGTCTTCCACGTAGCTGGCCAGCGGCTCGGTCTCCCAGGCCTCCTCGAGAGGGGCCACGTAACCGGATTCGACCGTCCAGTCGGCCTGGATCTCCGGCGAGGAGAGGAAGCGGGTCAACTCGACGGCGGCCTCCTGCTCCTCGTCCGAGACGCCGTTCATCACGTAGAGGTTGCCGCCTCCGGTGGGCGATCCCGGCTGCTCCTGTGCGGGCAGCGGCGCCACCCCGAAGTCGAAGTCGGCGTTCTCCCGGATATTGGTCAGCTGGCCGGTGGTGGTCCAGATGATGCCGGTCCCGCCGTCGGCGAAGTCGTCGGGGAGTGTGCCCCAGTCGACGGTGCCAGAGGGCTCCAGCCCTTCCTCCTGGAGGTCCTGCCAGTTCCCCAGAGCGGTGATGGTGGCCGGGTCGTCGTAGCTGACTTCGGTGCCGCTGTCCGGATCCCACAGCATGGTGCCGTTCTGGATCACCATGGCTTCCAGCATCCAGACGCCCCAGGTGGTGGAGGGGATCTGCACGCCCCACTGGGCGCCTGCCCCGTCCATCACCTGCTCGCCGGACTCGACCATGTCGTCCCAGGACTCCGGAGGGGCCTCCGGATCGAGCCCGGCCTCCTCGAAGAGCTCCTTGTTCCAATACATGACCACGGTGGAGCGCTGGAAGGGGATGGAGGCTACGGTGCCGTCGTCGAGTGTGGAGTCCGTCATGAAGCCTTCTTCGAAGCTTCCGAGCCACTCCTCGTCGTCGACGATCTCCCCGATCGGCGTCATCAGTTCCAGGTCGTCCAGAGTGACCAGGTTGTTGGCGCCCAGTACGGTCAGCGCGGGCGGGTTCCCGGCCTGGGTGGCCGACTGCACCGAAGCCAGGGTCTGCTCGTAGTCGCCGGAGTAGACGGGGGTGACCTCGACGTCCGGGTTCTCGTCCTCGAACTGTTCGATGTAGCCGTCGATCACGCTCTCCAACGGGCCCCCGACGGCGATCGGATAGTAGAAGTCGATCTCGACGGCGCCGCTGTCGCCGTCGCCGCCGCAGGAGGCCAGCATCAGCCCGAGAGCCGTCGCACCCGCGGCAGCGGACATGGAACGGCGAGCGGTCCCAGCAGGGGTAGCGGTTCTCTTCGGCATAGGGGTTCCCTCACTTGCTTTTTGCGGTTCGCTGCCTGCTGCGATGCGGTGTGTCAGGCGGAGTGCAGCGCCCCGGCGCGCGGGGTTCCGTCCAGTCGGCGCCCGGTGTCCGCGGCGTACCAGTGGATGGCGGGTGCGGTGGTGGTGACCACGACGGTGTCGTCCGCGGCCACTTGCTGGTCCGGTTCGATACGCGCGACGATGCGTTGGTCGGCCGCGCTGTGCAGTGTTGCGGTGATGAGCCGGTCCGCTCCCAGCAGCTCGTTGACCAGAACTGTCGCCTTCCCCAGGCGGATACTGTCAGGGGAGACGGTTGCGGCTCCGTGGCCGGGGGAGGCGGGTTCGGCCTCGTGGTGCAGCTTGAGCCGCTCCGGTCGCACACCGAGCGACCCGCCTTCGTCCTGAAGCCGCGCGGGACCGAGCGCGGCGAGTTCGCTGTGCGCGGGGACGTCCAGGATGTTCATGGGCGGCGAGCCGATGAACTGCCCCACGACGGTGGTGGCGGGTGCGCGGTAGAGCTCCCCCGGTGAGGCCAACTGCTCGATACTGCCGTCCGACAGCATCATGACGCGGTCGGCCATCGTCATCGCCTCCACTTGGTCGTGGGTGACGTAGACGATGGTCAAGTCCAGTTGGCGCTGAATGCGTTTGATCTCGGTGCGCATCTCCGCGCGGAGCTTGGCGTCCAGGTTGGAGAGCGGTTCGTCCATCAGGATGAGCCGCTGGCCGCTGACGAGGGCACGGCCGAGGGCGACGCGCTGTCGTTGCCCGCCGGAGAGTTCCGCCGGTCTGCGGCCCAGGAGCTCCTGCAACCCGAGGAGTTGGGCGGTCTCCGCCAGGCGGTCCTTCTGCACCTGCTTGGATTCCCGGCGGGACTTCAGCCCGAAGAGGATGTTCTCCTTGGCCGTGAGGTGCGGGAAGAGTGCATAGTTCTGGAAGACCATGGCCAGTTCGCGTTTTTCGGGCGGCAGATCGGTGACGTCGCGGCCCGCTATCCGTACGGTACCTGCGGAGACCGACTCGAGCCCGGAGACCAGTCGCAGCAGCGTCGATTTACCGCACCCTGAAGCGCCCAGGATGGCAAGGAACTCACCGGACTCGACGGCGACATCGATGCCCTTCAGGACTTCGACGCCGGTCCCCTTGGCGGCGGGGAATGTCTTTCTCACGTCGTGCATCTCGATCGTGGGCATGCGGCTCCTGAAAACGCTCGTCATGATGGCCGACGCGGCCGACGAGTACCCGGGGAGTCTTCCAGTGGGAGGGAAACTTTGGGTGAAGCATGGCTGGATGGGATTTTAAGCTTAGTTGGCCTGGAGTGATCGCCCGCGGCTGCCACCTGCCGGCGTTCTATCATGGCGGTCCAGTTAATTATTGGTGGCCATTCAAGCTGCCGGTGGTCCGAATTTAGCTTCCGTTTTCCGGGTGGAATGCTGTGGGGGTTTCATAGATGCCAGGATTCGCTTGGCATGCCGTGATCCTAGCTTCTCTGTAGTTCACCAAGAAGTCATCACGGGAAATTGGTTCTGATGTGCCCACTTTTTCTGATGCGCTGGTGGTCGACTGGTGTGGCCGATGTCAGCTGGTGGTCAGCACGTGCCCCATCCCGAGGGGAGCGGCCGTAACCGCCTCGCCTGGTAGGTCTGGGCTGGTCATGGCGGAGGGAGGGGCGATGGGGACGTTCGCCGACAGTTGCCGAGCAGATCGCGGGCGGAGGCGTCGCGATGCCCGCAGCGATCCGGGTTCAGTCGCGCAAGGGGGAACCGGCGATGGTGAACTGCTCGCCGCCCATGCGGCCGGTCAGCAGTGGTCGGGCCTCGTCGATCGCGGCGCGCACACTGTCCAGCTGCAAGGACGTGCGGTGCGCTTCCTCGGATTCCCACAGCTCAGCGACGAACACCGTGTCAGGGTGCTCGCCGCTGACCCCCACCTCGTAGAGCAGGCAGCCGGCCTCGCCGAGCTCGGGGTTGCGGCGGGCCAGAATTTCCACGACCTCGTCTCGCTTGCCCGGCTGAGCTTCCAGGGTCCCGACGTACGCGAAAGTCATAGCCCCACATTACCGATGCCCAGCCCCGCCTATCCGAACGACACGAACACGCCGGACAGACCGGCATCGACCCCTGCGCCTGAGGGAACGCACGAAGGGGCACCGGCGCGAGTCGGGGCTGTCCTGACGAGGGCCGAAGAGGGCTGAAGGGTACTGAAGAGGTCCGAAGAGGCGTCTCACATTCGAGCGCTCCGTGACGTCTGCCAGGTGATGAAGACGAAGATCCCTTTCGAGCGGGCCGTGACCGAACACGGCGCCACCGTTCTGCGTGTGTGCAGCGCGGTGCTGGGGCCGGGCGCCGACGCCGAGGACGCGTGGTCGGAGACCTTCCTGTCGGCCTTGAAGGCGTGGCCGGACCTGGCGGAGGACACCAACGTCGAAGCGTGGCTGGTCCGCGTCGCCCAGCGCAAGGCGGTCGACATCACGAGGAGACGGGCGCGGCAGGCCGCCCCGACCGGAGAGGTGCCCGAGCGGCCGTCGGACCTGGGCGACCCCCAGGGCCGCGATCTGGACGCGTGGGCCGCCGTGGCCCGGCTCCCCGAACGGCAACGGCTCGCGGTGGCCTACCACTACCTCGGCGGACTGCCGCACGCCGAGACCGCCGGGCTGATCGGCGGTACGCCCGACGCGGTCAGGCGTGCGGCCGCCGACGGGATCAGGACCTTGCGCAAGCAACTCGCGGCGGGCGCCACGCGGACGAGCGACACCCAGGCGAGCGACACACAGAGAGGAGCGGTCCGATGAACCCCGTCGAGAACACCCCCGGAGGGGACACCGGCACGCTGTTCCCCGTCGCCCCGCGGACGCTGGAGCGGCTGCACCAGCGGTTGGCGGCGGACGCCGATGCGGCGCAGCTGACCGACGTGGCCTACACGACTGTCGAGACCCCCGTGGGGCCGCTGCTGCTGGCCGCCACCGAGCACGGCCTGGTGCGCGTCGCCTACGCATCGGAAGGGTTCGACGAGGTCCTCGCGACGCTGGCCGAACGCGTCAGCCCGCGGATCCTGCGGTCTCCGCACCGGCTGGACCAGACCGCCGCACAGCTGCGCGAGTACTTCGCCGGCACCCGGTACCGGTTCGACGTGCCGTTGGACCACCGACTGTCCTCGGGGTTCCGGCGCACGGTACAGGACTCCCTGCCCGGCATCGCCTACGGCCGTACCCTGACCTACAAGCAGGTCGCCGAACGCGTCGGCAACCCCAAGGCGGTGCGGGCGGTGGGTACCGCCTGCGCCACCAACCCCCTGCCCGTCGTGGTGCCCTGCCACCGGGTCCTGCGTTCGGACGGGGGCATGGGCGGCTACATCGGCGGTCTGGAAGCCAAGACCACCCTGCTGGAACTGGAGCGCGCTGCATGAAGCCGTCCGCGGAGCCCGAAGAGACCTCGCACGACCCCGGGGCAGCGGCACCACCCGACCCCGGGGCCGTCATCGGCGAGGACGGCCTGGCCAGGCCCGCCTGGGCGGCCACCGACCCGCTCCTGCGCGAGTACTACGACTCCGAGTGGGGCATGCCCGTGCGCGACGAGCAGGGCATGTACGAGCGCATCAGCCTCGAGGCGTTCCAAGCGGGCCTGTCCTGGGCGACGATCCTGCGCAAACGCCCGGCCTTCCGCACGGCCTTCGACGGGTTCGATCCCGATGCCGTGGCCCGGTACGCGGAGGAGGACGTCGCACGGCTGCTGGGGGACGCCTCCATCGTCCGCAACCGCGCCAAGATCCGCGCGGCCGTCACCAACGCCCGGGCCACCATCGAACTCCGCCGGGACGGGGGCCTGGCCGACCTGGTCTGGTCGTTCCAGCCGGAGACCACACCCCGTCCGCGGACCTCCGCCGAGGTCCCGACGAGCTCGCCCGAGTCGCGCGCCCTGGCCAAGGAACTCCGCAGGCGGGGGTTCGCCTTCGTGGGCCCCACCACCATGTACGCACTGATGGAGGCCATCGGCATCGTCGACACGCATCTGATCGACTCCCACCGCCGCGGCAGCTCAGGGGTGTGGCCCGAGTGACGGCCCGGGCGGCGCGGTCACGCTGCCCGGACCGCCACGCTGCCCGGCCCGGTTTCCCCGGCGCCTAGTCGTCGGCCCCGTCGACCAGCCGCACGAGCGGGGCGTCCTCTTCGTCGAGCGCGATGTAGAGCGCGCCGTCGTGCGGACCGACCACGACGTTGCGGATGCGCCAGCCCTCGTCGGCCAACAACTCCTCTTCCTCCTCGACCTCGTCGCCGTCGACGGTGAAACGTGCGAGGTACTCGGAGGCCAGGCTGCCCACCAGGAGGTCGCCCTCCCAGGCCGGGAACTCGTCACCCTCGTAGAAGGCCATGCCCGCGGGTGGGAACCCCTCGGAACCGCACTCCCAGTAGTGGACCGGGTCGACGATGTCATCGCGCTCGGAGGGGTGGTCGCCGACGGGGGTGTCAGTCCCGTACTCGCAGCCGGTGTGGGTCACGGGCCAGCCGTGGTTGCCACCGGCCTGGACGATGTTGATCTCGTCGCCCTCCTGCTCGCCGTGCTCGCTCTGCCAGAGTTCCCCGGTCTCGGGGTGCACGGTCATACCCTGCGCGTTGCGGTGCCCGTAGGAGTAGATCTCGTCGGCGAAGTCGGGATCGTCCACGAACGGGTTGTCCTCGGGAACCGAGCCGTCGGGCTCCAGGCGTACGGTCGTCCCGAGCGTGTTGGACGTGTCCTGGGAGGGATGGTCGTCGAAGTCCTTGTCGGCGCGGTCGCCGATAGTCATGAACAGGTGCCCGTCGGGCCCGAAGGCCAGTTTGGAGCCGTAATGGTCCTCCCCCGGCTCGGCGGGCTCGGCGGAGAACAGCTCCTCGACGTCGGTCAGGCTTTCCTGCTCGGTGTCCAGCTGACCGCGGGCCAGGTACGTGGTGGTGCCACCGTTGCCGGCTTCGGCGGAGTAGGTGAGGTAGAGCCACTCCTGCTCAGGGAAGTCGGGGTCGACAGCGACGTCCAGCAGCCCGCCCTGGCCTGCGGCGTCGACCTCGGGTACACCGTCGATGTCGACGACATCGCCGGTGCCGGTGTCGACCACGGACAGAGCACCGGAGAGCTCGGTGACCGCCAGCTGCTCCGTCCCGGGCAGGAAGGCGAGCCCCCAGGCCTCGTCGAAGCCCTCGGCCACCGTCTCGGTGACGGGTTCGGGGTCGGGGGCTTCGCCGTTGGCGGCCTCCTCGGAGGTGTCCGTCGGCTCTGCGCCCTCTTCGTCGAGGGTCTGGCAGGCGCTCGCGCTGACGACCGCGAGCGCTGCCCCGGCTGCCATGACGACGCGAATCCTCTTACTCATGCGGCCCCTCCACCGATCGGCAGCAGTAGTGTCACTCACTGTATCGGCCTGCTTGCGTTCTCCTCCTCTATGTCGACGTATCTGTTCAGGGGGCCCTGGCTGTGGGCGCAATGCCCCCCGAATCCGCATGACAGGCAAGAGGGATGCGAGGTCCTCGTCGATCCCGTCCGGTGCCTGTGCGCCGGAGGGCGCTGGACCGGAGGACCGATCCTCCGCGTGCTCCCGAACGCGCGGAGGATCACCAGAACCGTCCGACTACTCGGAACCTCCCGGGCCCTGGCCTCCCTGGGGCGGCTTCTTCGGCCGTTGCGGCCGTGCACCGGCCCGGCGCGACGAGCCGGTCCGCGCCGCCAGCGTGCCGTGCGACTTGGACTTCCTGTCCTGGTCGACGTAGGGGTCCCGCATCACGGGAGGATCATCGAGGGCTTCGGGCTCAACGACGGTCGCTGAGGTGTCGTGCTCGTCCTCGTCCTGGCGGCGCTCGTACTCTTCCGGCGGCAGGACCTGCTTCCACCTGCGTGTCCGCATCGCCGGCAGCTCTCCGGCGTCTTCCCGCAGGGCCCGGTGCACCGCGTACATCTGGAAGTAGCCCATCACGAAGAACGGCAGGCCGACGAGGACGATGATCTTCTCGAGCGCCTCCAAACCGCCGGTCCCGGAGAACACCAGGAGCGTGGCGGTGACCACGGCGATGGCGATCGCCCAGAAGATGCGCTGACCCAAGGGGTTGAAGTCCTCATGGCCGTTGGCCATCGTGTCGGTCACCAGTGCCGCGGAGTCCACCGAGGTGATGAAGAAGATCACCACCAGGATGATGGCGATCGCGGAGACGAAGGTTGTGGCGGGGAAGTGCTCCAAGAACGCGAACAGCGCTCCGGGGATGTCCCCCTCGTCCACGACGCTCTCGACCAGTCCGCCATCACGGTTGAGTTCGATGTCGAAGGCGGAGAAGCCGATGATGCCGAACCACAGCACCGAGAAGCCGGACGGAACGAGGAGTACGCCGGTGACGAACTCGCGGATGGTACGCCCCTTGGAGATCCGGGCGATGAAGATCCCCACGAACGGTGACCAGCTGATCGTCCAAGCCCAGTAGAACACTGTCCAGTTGGTCTGCCAGCCGGTGTCGGCGAACGTGTCGTTCCACAAGGCCAGCTCCGGCAGGTTCACCACGTAGCGGCCAAGTGACTCGATGGTGCCCTGGAGCACGAAGAGCGTGGAACCCGTCAGCAGAATGAAGACCAACAGGCCAACGGCGGCCCAGATGTTCACGTTGGACAGGACCTTGATGCCGCGGTCCAGGCCCAGCGCGACGGAGATCATGGCGACCGACCCGACAACACCGATGATGACCAGTTGCCACACGGCGCTCTCCGGGACGCCGAACACGCTGTTGATCCCGCTGTTGATCTGCAGGGCCCCCAGCCCG
Source organism: Nocardiopsis oceani (assembly GCF_054777395.1). Classification (NCBI taxonomy): domain Bacteria; kingdom Bacillati; phylum Actinomycetota; class Actinomycetes; order Streptosporangiales; family Nocardiopsidaceae; genus Nocardiopsis; species Nocardiopsis oceani. Next base: position 13,938 of record NZ_BAAHAR010000020.1, on the reverse strand, counting down.
AGCGACACCGCGATGCCGAAGACCGTGCCCACGATGGCGACGATGTCGATGAACCTGCCGATCGGCCCGTGGATCCGCTCGCCGATGATCGGCTGGAAGATCGAGCTGACCCGCGGAGGCAGGTTGCGCTTGTGGATGAAGTAGGCGAAGCACAGGGCCGGCAGCGTGAAGATCGCCCAGGTGTGCAGGGTGAAGTGGTAGAAGGTGAAGCTCATCGCGTCCGCGGCGGCGCCTGCCGTCTCCGGCTCCACCCCCAGGGAGGGGCCCCGCGGCGGATCACCGAAATGGCTGATGGGTTCGGCCACGCCCCAGAACATCAGGATGCTGCCGATGCCGGCGGCGAAGAGCATGGCGAACCAAGCCGGGCCCGAGTGCTCGGGGGGTTCGTCGTCCGGGCCCAGTTTCACCCGACCGAATCGGCCGACCGCGGTATAGATCAGGAAGACCAGGAACAACGTGAGGCCGAAGATGTAGAACCAGCCCAGGTTGGAGTACAGCCATTCCGAGGCAACGGTGACCACCGCATCCAGCGGCTCAGTGAATATGACGGTGACAAGCACGAACGCAATGATCACTGCGGCCGCACCGAAGAAAATTGATGGCGAGGTCCGCAGTCGCAGGACGTCGTGCAAGCGGGTCAGCACGTCATCGCCTCCTCGGAATCTGATCGGTATCGAATTCGGATGTGGTCTCCTGCCCCCGACCGCGATCCGTCAGGACCTACGCCGGGCATGGGAGAGGGTGCCGGTCAATCGTCCACCGGCTAAACAAGAACCTCACTATCAGACACCAACCACATGTCCCGACGACGCCCCGCCCCAAGCCCGGGTCGTCGGCGCTGGTGCCCGGGCAACCCTGAAGGGTCCTGATCATTCAGGGTCGGAGTCCTCGGGCCCTACGCCTGGCGCATGTGAACACCGGCGTCGGCAGTGCACTCTCCCGGGGCACGCCTTTGGCCTGTCCGGTGCACCCTCACCGGTGCACCGGAGACTCATGGCACAAGAGACTCACTGCACCGGAGCCGCTCGGTCCGGATGCGGGTAGGTCGGACGCTCGCGCCGGTCTGTGCCGTTCCGTGCCGATGAGGTGGTACCCGCATCCGAAGGAGCGTCGGTCCCGGGACGCTCGGACGCGCGAGCGTGTGAGGGATCCATCGTGCGGTCGAACCAGGGTTTTCCTTCCGCGGCGATGCCTTCGAGGATGCGGAGGGTGTGCGGGAATCCGGCCGCTTCGAGGTTGATCTTGGCTGTCTCGTCCGGTTCTTCCCCGTCCGGGGTCAGACCGGGCGGGGTCTCCGAGACGACGGTGCTCTTGGTGGGTCCGTTCGTCAGGGTGATGTTGAGCGTGTAGCGGTGCTCGCTGGTCATCTCCACGTGCACGGAGGAGAGTGCGTCGAAGCGGTAGTTGTCCCGTTCGCTGGGCTCCCACCCGGCAGTGAGGAAGTCGAGGTCCGCGGATACTTCGCGGACGCCGTCGCTGGTGACCAGGAAGATCCTGACCTCATACCGTGAGTGCCTCCAGGGTCCACCGCTAAGCTTCGCGCTCTTGCAGGGCTGGTCCGGTGTGGGGAGAAAGGCGTGGGCCACGATCTCGTGCCAATCCAACCGGAAGTGCTGCAAGGCCTCGTCGAGGATCAGGGTCTTGTCCGCGTTGAGCCACTTCTCCATCTCGGTTTCCGTAGGCATGAGCGCGGCGAGTTTCTCCTTCCACCGCTTGTACTCGGCCTCGCGGGCTTGGAGGATGCCCGCTTGTTCCCGCGACTCCTCGGCGTGGCGCCGCCGTTCACTGTGGAGCCTCAACCACAGGGGAAGGGCGAATCTGCCCAGGACTCCCACCAGAAGAACACATCCCACCGTGCTGATCGGCGCGTGCTGGAAGGCGGCGCCTATGACGAAGGCAGTCCCCAGAACGGAAAACAGGCACAGAATCACACAACGCGCCTTGGTCGCCGTGTCGACGCTGTGAACCTCCCGGGGTTTCAGGGGCAGCCCTTCGCGCCAGCGCTGCCGCACTTCGCGCACCACGAAGCGGATCAGCCAGTTCACCTGACCGCTGCGGACATCGCTCTCGCGATAGACGCGGGCGACCTCGTCACGCAGGGCGTGGCGGACCTCCTTCGTCTCTTCCAACCAAGCGGACCGGTTCCTCGGATCGGGGGCGTACTTGGCGAAGTAGTGGTCGAACCGGCGTCGCACGTGGTCGGTGAAACCTCCCTGTGGCAGGGAGGACGGGGCGCGCTGGCGCCCGGCCTCCTTGAGGTCGGCGAGTACGCGCTGCTGCTTGTGGTTCCAGTAGGCGACGTGCCAGCTGGCCGCGGGCACGAAGACGAGTATCGACAGGCAGGCGAGAAGGGCCGTCATGCTGCCGTGGCCCAGGGCGGCCCTCACCAGGACGGCGACGGGGAACAGCAGCGCCGCCGCCAGCAGGAGTCCACCGAGGGTGTCCCAACCTGAGGTGGACTTCGGTCGTGGTTTCTGTGCTCGGGCGGGGGCGGGTTCGGGCTCGAAGTAGGCCCAGACCCGGTCGACCCGTTCATGTGCGGTGCGGTTCCCGCGTGCCGTGTCCCGAATCCGGTACCAGACACCCTGTTTCATGCTTCCGGTCAGGACCAGGCCCAGATGGTGCAGGGTGAGCTCGTGCTGCGGGTGGGGAAGGGTGCCCAACTTGGCCATCGCTTCATCGGGGTCTCCGCCGGAGCCGTCCACACAGGCCACCAGTGCGGAGACCACCGTCAGGGCTTCTTGCCACTCGTCTCCTGCACCGGTCGGCTTCCGCCCGGTCGACTCGCGTAACGTCGTGCGGTCCTTCTTGTCCAGGTCCCGGTAGGAGCGTTTGCTGAGCAGGGCCAGGATCAGGTGGAAGCGGACGCGGGGGCCGTCGTATCCCCGGGTGACGGCTTTCTCGATGTGGTCGCGTGCCTTGTCTGGGACCCCGTTCTCGAGGTAGCTGACCCCCACGTCGAAGTGTTGCTCAGGGGGGTCGTCCGGTCCCACGACGTACACGTTCGAGTGGTGGATCTGCCCTGCCTGGACCCCCACGAACGCGTCCGGTCCAGCGGTGTTGACGGTTTCCGGGCCGTTCATGAGAGTCCCCTCACCGCGGTGATGAGAGAGGCCACCTTGGCGGCCAGCGACGCCAGGTCGCCGAGCAGCCCGCGTAGGCGTTTCAGGGCCAGGAGTGAGGTCTTCCTGCTCTCGGGGGTCGCCTCCCCGATGCCCTTGCCCGCGATCTCGATTTCCTCGGATGCCGCCTCGTGGGTCGCCGAGTCGATGTTGCCCGCGGCACTCTCCCGGGACAGTTCCTCGCGCAGCTCGGAGAGCTGTTGGGCCACATCGACGGGGGCGTGCTCCTCCGGGGTGAGCGACACGTGGAACGTACTGCCGCTGACATGTCCCGCTTGGACGCCGACACTGCCGTAGGCCGTGTTGGTCACGTTGCCGGCGTCACGGGGGGCGTGGTCCTGAGGCACGGTGGGAGGCTCCTCTTGTCGCACGAGTTCCTGGGCGAGTTCCATGGCGAAGGCGGCGGCGTTCGCGGCGGCGATCGGCTGCCAGGTCCGGTCGGCGGCGGTGGCCTTCGCTCCGTCGGCGCGGTCGCTGATTCCGCGCACGACCGCCACGGGCGTCGAGCTCAGGTGCCCTGCCTGGGCGATGCCCGCGCCCTCCATCTCGACCGCCAACGCGTCGTTGAAGGTCTGCCTGATCCATTCGGCCTCCGCGGAGGTCCGGGAGTTCTGCACGATCTCGCCCGCGGCGATCGGCCCGAAGTGCACCCGTGGGCGCGGCTGCTGCTCGGGGGTGTGCCGGTTCCAGGTGTCGGTCCGCGCCAGATGGGCGGCTGTCTGGCTGATCCCGTGCGGTGACTCCCACGCGCGGGGCCGGGCCTTGAGGCCGTCGTCCTCGCTGGTCCCGCCGTGGTAGGCGTACACGTGTGTCCCGACGACCACATCGCCCATCGGTGTGTCCCACAGGGCCCCGGCCACCCCGACGAAGAGCAGGGCGGTGGGTGAGAACTCCTGGATGGCCCTTTCCGTCAGGACGGCGGAGGACTGGTTGCCCTTCCCGGTCAGTCCGAGGACGACGCGTCCGCTGCCGCCGGGCAGGGTTCCGATGTCGAATCTGGTGCCCCGGGGGTGCCGGTAGGACCGGGGTGAGGCCAGGCGCTCGCGTACGGCTTCGTATTCGAGGTTGAGGGCGGTCAGGACTACCACGAGGTCGTTGCTCGTCATTCCGTCTCGCTTCGGGTCGGGGGGAGTGGGCGCATCATCGGAGGGCGCAGGAGGTGCTCCGGTCCTGCTTGGAACAGTCGGGCCGGGCGGCCCCGGGTGGGGCGCCGGTCCGAGATGACTGGGGTGAGGAAGCCCGGTACGGCTTGGACCTTGCGGTAGAAGTTGCGCGGGTCCAGCTCGAAGCCCCATACCGCCTCGTACACGCGTTGCAGGTCGGTGAGGGTGAAGGCGTCGTCGCAGAAGGCCGTGGCCAGCGAGGTGTGTTCGATCTTCGTGCGGGCGCGTTCCAGCCCGTCGTCGAGGATCTGCCGGTGGTCGAAGGCGAGGGCGCCCCGACCCGAGGTGAACTCCTCGACGGGGCGCCAGGAGGCTGCCGAGGCGTCGGTGCCCGCTTGCGGTTCGGGAAGCCCCGGGGCGATGGCGAGGTAGGCGACGGAGACGATGCGCCCGCGCGGGTCCCGGTCGGGGCGTCCGTAGGCGCGCAGCTGCTCCAAGTGCAGTGCTGTCGCGTCGAGGTTGGCCTCCTCGTGCAGTTCCCGGCAGGCCGCGTCGAAGATGTCCTCGCCCGCATCCGAGATGAACCCTCCGGGCAGGGCGAGTTCGCCTTTGTGGGGTTCGATGCCTCTCTCGACCAAGAGGACATGGAGGGCCGAAGTCCGCAGCGTCAGGATCACCAGGTCGACGGTGAGGAGCACGGGGGGTGGTTGCCAGGTTTCGTTCGGCATGCCGTGAGCCTAGCTTCTTGTCAGTTCAACAAAAAGGGGTGGCCGGACATTGGTACGGAGGGTGGAAATGAGTCCGGGGTGAAGTGCTTCGACCTGTGCACCCCTTGGTGCTTATGGCGCCCCGGGTGGTTCGGCTCCGGCGGCCCCGAGTGCGTACCTGCCGTCGGGAACCTCTTGGAGCCGGTGGGAAGGGCCTGATCCCTGGGCCCGCGTTCCACAACCCCCGTTAGTCTTATTCCTGGATTCAGCGGGCAGAAGCGCGGCGCCGCAGGCGCTGCCGACGGAAGTGGGAACAGGGCGCAGTGGCGACTTCAGTGCACGACATCATCGACTCCATCCGCCAGCACTCGACTTCCAACCACGAGCGCGGCGTCCTCTTCGAGCAACTGATGGTCGCCTACCTGAGCAAGGACCCCATGTACGCGCACTTCACCGAGGTGTGGCGCTGGCCCGACTGGCCAGGAGCGGCGGACAACAAGAAGGACGTCGGGATCGACCTGGTCGCGAAGACCGTGACTGGCGGCTACTGCGCCATCCAGTGCAAGTTCTACGAGCCCCAGCACACGGTGCAGAAGTCCGACCTCGACTCCTTCTTCACCGCTTCCGGAAAGAAGCCCTTCACCGAGCGGATCATCATCTCCACGACGGACAAGTGGGGGGTGAACGCCAAGGAGGTCGCCGACGACCAGCAGATCGAGACCAGCGTCATCGGCCTGGACGAGATCGACAAGAGCCCCATCGAATGGCCCATGGGCTTCCCGCTGGCTGCCGCTGATGTCGAGGAGCCTTGGGAACCGCACCTCACGCCGCCCGAGCTGCACCGCACCCCGCCCAAGGAACTACGGAGCCGCCAGGGGAAGGCGGTCGACGCCGTCTTTGACGGGTTCACGGCGTACAACCGCGGCAAGCTCATCATGGCCTGCGGTACCGGTAAGACCTTCACCTCCCTCAAGATCGCTGAGCGGCTGTCCCACGACCTCGCCGAGGCCAAGGAGGGAGAACCCACCCGGGTCCTTTTCCTCGTCCCCTCGATCTCCCTCCTTTCCCAGACCCTGCGCGAGTGGACGGCTGAGTGCCAGGTCCCGCTGCAGAGCTTCGCCGTGTGCTCGGACACCAAAGTCAGCAAGAAGAACCGGGACAACGACTTCCAGGACCTGAGCTCCCAGGACCTGGCCCTGCCCGCGACCACGGACCCGGCCAAGCTGGTCGACCAGGTCGGAGCGGTCTCGGAGCTGGTGAAGCTCCCCTCAACGGGTGGACTCCAGGCGGTGTTTTCCACCTACCAGTCCATCCGGACCATCCACGAGGCGCAGCAGGCCGGGCTGGCCGACTTCGACCTGGTCGTCTGCGACGAGGCCCACCGCACCACCGGGGCGACCCTGGCCGGTGAAAGCGAGTCCCACTTCGTCAAGGTGCACGACAACAACTACCTGCGGGCCGACCAGCGCCTGTACATGACCGCCACTCCGCGTCTGTTCAATTCCGAGACCAAGGACAAGGCCGAGGCCAAGGACGCCGTCCTGTGCTCCATGGACGACGAGGATCTGTACGGCCCCGAGTTCCACCGGCTGGGCTTCGGAGAGGCCGTGGAACAGAACCTGCTCACCGACTACAAGGTCCTCATCCTCAACATCGACGAGGAGTTCCTGCCCGCTGCCCTGCAGGAACAGATGTCCCAGGACAGCGAACTCAACATCGATGACGCCGCTCGGATCGTCGGCTGCTGGAGTGGGCTGGCCAAGCGGGCGGGCAATACCTCGGAAGGACAGGGTTTCGAACCCGGTGAGCCGCCGATGCGGCGCGCGGTGGCCTTCGCCCGTAATATCGCCGACTCCAAGCACATCACGAAGTACTTCACCAGGGTCGTTGACGCCATCAACGCTGTCGGCGACGAACGGGGCGAGTCGCGTCTTCGCTGCGAGGTCGACCACGTGGACGGCGGTTTCAACGCCTTGGAGCGAAACCGGAGGCTGGACTGGTTGAAGGAGGACCCGGGCGAGGACAGTTGCCGAATCCTCTCCAACGCGCGGTGCCTGTCCGAGGGTGTGGACGTCCCGGACCTGGACGCGGTGCTGTTCCTGCACCCTCGCAACTCGGTAGTGGACGTCGTCCAGTCGGTGGGCCGGGTGATGCGCAAGGCGGAGGGCAAGGACTTCGGCTACATCATCCTCCCGGTCGGTATCCCCAGCTCACTCAAGCCCGAAGAGGCACTGCGGGACAACAAGCGCTACAAGGTGGTGTGGCAGGTACTGCAGGCCCTGCGCGCCCACGACGACCGGTTCGACGCCACCGTCAACCAGATCGACTTCAACAAGAAGAAGCCCAACAACATCATGGTGGGCACGGTCGGCGCGGAGGACTTCGACGGCACCCGTGAGGGAATCGAGGGTCAGGACGGCAGCGAGACCGCGGGCCAGGTAGAGCAGTCCATGCTCTCCTGGGACGCGGAGGAGCTTCAGGAGGCCGTGTACACCCGGATCGTGGAGAAGGTGGGAGAGCGGCACTACTGGGAAGACTGGGCGAAGGACATCGCGCAGATCGCCGAGCGGCACGTAGCCCGCATCAAGGTCGCGGTCGCCGACCCGAACACGGAGAAGGGACAGGCCTTCGCCCGGTTCGTCACCGAACTACAGGCCAACCTCAACCCCGGGGTGACGCACGAGTCCGCGATCGACATGCTCGCCCAGCACATGATCACTAGGCCGGTGTTCGACGCGCTGTTCGGCGACTACACGTTCTCGCAGCAGAACCCGGTCTCGGTGGCTATGGAGGAGATCCTCCTGGTGCTGGAGGACGAGTCGATCGGCAACGAAGCCCAGGCTTTGGAGGGTTTCTACGCCTCGGTGCGCAAGCGCGCGGAGGGCATCGACAATCACGAGGGCCGCCAACGGGTCATCACGGAGCTGTACGAGAAGTTCTTCAAGACCGCCCTGCCCAAGACCGCCGAGGCGTTCGGGATCGTGTACACCCCGGTGGAAGTGGTCGACTTCATCCTGCGCGCCACCAACACGGCGCTGTACAAGCACTTCGACCAGACCCTTTCCAATGAGGGCGTGCACGTCATCGACCCGTTCACGGGCACGGGCACGTTCGTGGTGCGGTTGCTCCAGACGGGGCTGATCAAGCAGGAGGACCTGCTCCGCAAGTACACGCGGGAGCTGCACGCCAACGAGATCGTGCTGCTGGCGTACTACATCGCGGCGGTCAACATCGAGGCCGCTTTCCACGAGCATTACGAGGGCGGGGAGGAGGGCGAGTACACCCCGTTCGAGGGGATCGTGCTGACGGATACTTTCCAGTTGGCAGAGGACCGGGGCGCGGCGGTCAAGAGCAGCATGCTGGGTGAGAACAGCGAGCGGGCTGAGCGGCAGCAGGGGCAGGATCTGCGGGTGGTGATTGGCAACCCGCCGTACTCCTCGGGGCAGACGAGTCAGAACGACAACAACCAGAACCAGAAGTATCCGGAGTTGGATGGTCGGATTACTGACACTTATGCGGCGCGTTCCAGTGCTCAGAACAAGAACTCCCTGTACGACTCCTACATTCGCGCGATCCGGTGGGCTTCGGACCGGATCAATGACACCGGGGTCATCGCTTACGTCTCCAACGGTGGATACATCGACGGGAACACCGCTGATGGACTGCGTAAGAGCCTGGTTGATGAGTTCGACACCATCTACTGCTTCAACCTGCGCGGCAATCAGCGCACGGCTGGAGAGCAGTCCCGGATGGAGGGCGGCAAGGTCTTCGGCTCGGGGAGCCGGAGCACCGTGGCGATTCTGATTCTGGTCAGGGACGGCAGCGGTTCGGGTAGCTGCGACCTGTTGTACCGGGACATCGGTGACTACCTGGACCAGAAACAGAAACTCAAGATCGTTGCGGAGAGCGATCTGGACACGATCGCCTGGCAGGAGATCACCCCGAGTGCTGAGGGCGACTGGATCAACCAGCGGGACCCGAGGTTCCCCTCGTTCCGGGCGATCGGGGAGCGGGACAGCGACTTTGGGGTCTTCGCGGCGTACTCCAGGGGACTTGCAACAGGGCGTGATGCCTGGGTCTACAACTACGACGATGCCAGCCTCCTCCATAACGCGGGGCGCATGGTGGACTTCTACAACTCCCAGGTTGACGCCTTCAAGAAGCACTGCAAGGCAAAGGGGATCGTCAGTCCCACACCTTCGGATGTCGAGTCCTTCATCAACTACGACTCCGAAAAGATCAGCTGGAACCGGGCGGACAAGACGGGTGTGAAGAACGGGAAGAAATACTCGTTCAATGAGGAGAACCTCTTCACGGGTACTTACCGCCCGTTCAACAAACAGCGGGTTTGCTTCGACCGGCGCTTGAACGACATGGTGTACCTCTTGCCTTCCATGTTCCCCGAATCCGGTCTGGAGAATGTCGGATTCTATGTCACCGGCATTGGAGCAATGAAGCCGTTCTCCATTCAAATAGTCAATCAGATTCCTGATCTCAACTTCTGGGGTTCCGAAGGTGGGCAGTTCTTCGCTCGCTACACCTATAGGGAGACCGGGAACGGAGACGATCTGTTCAGCGGGAGTGAGGAACCCGGTTGGGAGCAGGTCGACAACATCACCGACAAGGCTCTTGCGGACTACCGCCAGACCTACGGGCCTGAGGTCACCAAGGACGACATCTTTTTCTACGTCTACGGCCTTCTCCACTCCCAGGACTACCGCACCCAGTTCGCGGCGGACCTGAAGAAGTCCCTTCCCCGAATCCCCAAGGTCGCGGGCTTCCACGATTTCGCTGAGGCCGGGCGCAAGCTCTCTAAGCTCCATATCGGCTACGAGGCCGTCCAGCCGTACCCGCTGAAGGAAAAGACCACCGGTCCCACACCCACACCCCCGGCTGAGTTGTACCGGGTCACGAAGATGAAGTTTCAGAGCAGGGACGACCGGTCCACGATTATCTACAACAACCGGGTGACCGTGTCCGGGATCCCGGAACGGGCTTACCGTTACCAGTTGGGTGCCCGCTCAGCGATCGAGTGGATCGTCGACCGTTACCAGGTCAAGACCAACAAGGACAGCGGCATCGTCAACGACCCCAACGACTGGTCCGAGGACCCCCGCTACATCATCGATCTCCTGGGCCGGATCATCACGGTGAGTCTGGAGACGGTGGACATCGTGGAAGGGCTGCCCGAGCTGGAGATCCTCAAGAACTAGCTGTGGATAGAGATCTCCTGCGGCGAGGAGGTACCGCTGAAGGTGAGTGTCCCCTGATCGCGGGCAGCAGCTGATCCTTGGACCCGTGCAGGGGAAGAGTGGCAGGTGCCCGGTGGTGTTCCTTGCGATACGACCGGGCACCTGTGCTGTCTGGGGCTTGCTACCGGAGGGCGGTTCTGAGGAAACCGGTCCACTCGGAGGCGGGGAAGGGAAGGTGCCCGGCGTCGGGGCGCTTGGAATCGCGGACGGCGGCGCCACAGGGGAGGTCGGCTACCTCGATGCAGTTCTGACCGGCGCCGCTGTAGCTGCTCTTGCGGAAGTCGGTCGGGATGTGGGCGACCTCCACGCAGTCTTGTCCGTGCCCGCTGTAGCTGCTCTTACGGAACTCTAGGTCAGTGTTCATGAGCTGCCTTCTAGTGACTTCAGTATGTCAGTGATGAGGCTGGCGGAGCCTGTAGTGCTCAGTGCTGAACCCTGAGCATCGCCGAATGTAGCACCATGCTTCTCCACGTCGACAGGCTCTTCAAGGAATAGGCCATCAGATGCTGTCTCGATGAAGACAATCGGGAGGTCCAAGGGCTCGGGGAAGTCGAGGATGGTGAAAGGTGCGCAGAGTGCTGCGTGTGATCCAGAGCTGAAGGGGAGCACCTGGACGCTGACGTTGTCCAGTTGCGCCATGTAGAGCAGGTGCGCGAGCTGTCCTTTGAGGATGCTGGTATTGCCGATCACCCGCCTCAAGGCGGCCTCGTCGATCACAGTACGTAGCCGAGCTGGGTTGCGCTTGGTCAGGATATTGCGGCGGGCCATGCGGGCTTCGACGCGCCTCTCAATGACCTCTGGATGCGTATAAGGTCCGCCCTCTAGGAGTGCCTTAGCGTACTCGGGGGTTTGGAGAAGGCCCGGCACCATTTGAGTTTGGCAGGTCTGAATCAGCGATGCCTCAGCTTCGAAGTCCGGTAGCGACTTGTCAGTGAAGACTTCCTTGTACTTAGACCACCAGCCACGTTGGCGCGCATCCTTCGCTAGTGCTTGCATCACTTCACGCTGGCCTGGATCGACGATCTTGTAGAGATCCATCAATTTGTCAAGATCGACCGAATTTATCCTTTTTGTCTCGGTTGTCTCCATCTTGCTTACTTTTCCGGGACTCCAGCCGAACTTGGCTGCGACCTGGGCAGTTGTAAGGCCGGTGGCTTCTCTGGACTGGCGGAGGAGTGCGGCAAGCCGACGAAGGCGGAGCGTGGGGCTGTGCTGGATGGTCATGGCGACACCCTAGCGAAAAGTCGGGCAAGTAATCTTGGAACGCTTGCAAACTCTACGCAGTAGCGTTAGCTTGAAGTTGTAGCCGACGGTAATCGCTTGTTCGATGATCTAGCTGAACGCTATGGCTGGCCCGTTCCGTGCGTCATGGGAAACATGAAACTTTCAACGGGCGTCCGTATTCACCCCTTTTATGCCTTCTCGTGCCAAGGAGTGTGTTCGTCATGCCCGTATTCGCGCCTGAGCTCGCCCGGAACGAGGTCACCGTCCCCCTCACCAGCTTCATCCAGCCGTACCAGTCCCATTACTTCTCCGGCCGGGCCGAGCGCCCCCGCTTCCGCCAGCGGGACTACAGCTTCCCTGGGATCCCGGACCTGATGCCCCTGACTCGGGCCTTTCTGGACACCTGCGCGGCCGATCACCCCGCCGACTACCGGTACCTCTTCACCCTCCTGGGCTGCGAGCTGGCCGCCAACGCCATCCGGCACTCCCGTTCCAGCCTGCCCGGCAACTCCTACGAGCTGCAGGTCAGGCGCACCACGGAGGGACTCCACCTGACCTGCCGTGACCAGGGGAGCTTGGCTTCCATCGGCTTCGGTCAGCTCTCACCCAACCCGGACGGGTTGAACCCGGAGGCCGAGGCCGGGCGCGGGCTGGCGATGGTCGAGGCCCTCGCGACCACCTGGGGCGACAACGGGCTGTCCGAGGCCCGCAACGTCTGGTTCTTCCTTGCGCGGGACTTGGACGGCAACCCCTGGTCGAGGCTCTGACCCGGCTTCGCCGCACATGAGAGAGGGCTCAGGACGACGCTGCAACGTCCCCTGAGCCCCGCGAACCCTGAATTTCACACTTAGCCATGCAAGAAAGCAGGATCTGATGCGCAACCCTATCCCCTCGCCCCGCCCCTCCAGCGACCCGCTCTACCGAACCCTCCCCCGCCGACGCCCTCTGGAAGGTCCCGCGTGCCCGGCCTGCACCCACCCCTCCTGCCGGGAGCGCCGCGCCGAACGCCTGCCCCGGTTGGGCGGTCACCGCTCCGAGTACGCCAGCGAGCACACCCAGGCCGCACGCATCCAAGCGCGCTACCGCCACCTGGTGATCTGGTGGGGTGAGGCCACCCAGTCGTTCTGGATCGCTACCCCCGCGGGGCTGGAGGAGGCCCACGACATGGATGCTCTGCTGCTGAAGCTGTGGTCGCACACCGACCCGCCCGCGGCCCGCCCCTGGGTTCGCGTCTGACACAGGCCGAGCGTTCGTCAAAAGACACGTAACAGGATGACAGCGGACGAACTCCAGGGTCGAGCCCCAGGTGAGTGGGTTCCATCCCCACGCATGAGGGGATGGAACCCATGATCTTGTGCAGCGCTGCACAAGAAGTGGTCGCTCCTCAAACACGCGGGCCCCGCAGCATTCGCACGCGGGCACGAAAGACAACCACGAAACTCGGGAGCTATGCACAAGCGCTTGCTTGAACTCGAAGTTCAGAACTTCCGTAGTCTGCGCCAGGTCAGTATCCCGCTTGGGCCGCTCAACGTCTTGGTAGGCCCCAACAGCGTGGGCAAGACCAACCTGTTGGACGTCTTCCGGTTCCTGGCGGACATCATCCAGACCGACATCGAACCTGCTCTGGAGAAGCGCGGCGGCTTCGAAAGCACAGCATTCCGTGGCGGCGCACGGCCTCCGAACCTCATCCGTATCCGGCTCAAGGCGACCTGGACCAGGCACAGCAGCACCAAGGCGCCCGATGTGTACGAGTTCAACATCACGAGACGGCGGAGGGACGGCAGGGACACCTTCTCCAGGCAGGAGAGTTTCCAGTTCAAGAGAATCAGGGGGCGCGGGCGCAGGATCACCATCCAGGGTGAAAACGCCCAGGTCGTGGACACACGAAAGGACATGGACGAAGACACCGTCACCCGGTCCATCGGCCTGCGGCGCTTCAGTAGCGGCCTGTCGACTCTGCCGCGCCTGAGCGATGGCGCGGGGGGTGGTGAGGTCGCCACCTTGGCTGAAGGGCTGGCCTCGTTCCGCGTGTTCGACGTCGATGTTTCCTCAGCACGCTTCCCAGCGCGCTTGACCACCTACCTCCAGGGCACCAGGCTCACCGAGAACGCCTCGAATCTCGCGCTCTTCCTGTACACCCTCGAAAGGAACGACCCGGAGTCGTGGCAACGGCTGGTAGCCGACGCCAGGGAAGTGCTGCCCCAACTCGAGAGCATCGACTTCGAATTTCCCTCCGGCTCAGCTCGCGAAGTGATTGCGGTCCTCCATGAATCCGGGCTCCGGGTACCTACCGAACTGGCGGACGCCTCGTACGGGACCATCCGCCTCCTCGGTCTTCTCGCGCTTCTGTACGACCCGAAGCCACCTCCTCTGACCTGAGTTCACCCATTGGGCTTAGTGACACCGATTGCCTCGAGGATCGTCTTCGCGTGCTCGGGGATCTTGGGCTCGAGGGTGAGTTCTTGACCGTTGATGTCGACGGTCGCTGAGCGGATGGTCCGTAGTGTCTGAACGATCTTCTTGATCGATA